>NZ_FQVH01000002.1 GCF_900129075.1 Caldanaerobius fijiensis DSM 17918 | reverse complement strand
CCAATTGCGTAAGGATACACGCAAAAGAGTATGCTGATTTTTACTGCAAGAAGTACAATGAGGTTACCAAACACCAGCATAAGAGAGCCCTCGTCTTAACGGCACGTAAGCTTGTAAGACTGGTCTTTGCCTTGCTGAGCAAAGGCCAAATCTACCAACCGGGAGGTAATGGATAGATTTAGTAAATACATTTAACTGAATATCAGCTAAGTTTCCTTCCATTATTATCCAATATATGGTGGGTTTATTAAGTGTTGCCTTTTTTAGAGTTTTTGAGGCCTTTATTTTTCAAGGTTCCAAAAAATACTACTTGACATTACACCGCTTGTCTTATGCTTTATTTACGCTTCCAAAAACCCGCATTTTCTTTTTTACTTCTTCTTTTATACCTTCCATAGATGCTTGTATTATATCTGGATATGTTACTTTCCTTTCTTTTTTGTCCATTTCTTTTATTTCCTGTACAACCTTTTTAACTATTATCTCTATTAACTTTTCTTTATCAGGTTTGTTTAGACCAAAACAACCTTCACAATTTATTTTATTACATTTGCATTCAAGCAACTCTTCAATAGAGTTAACTGCAGCTAATGACATATCTGTAAATATATTTATTTTGCTTATTCCGTATTTAATAGCTTTTTTGAAATCATCATCACTTAAACCAGAGCCTCCGTGTAATACCAGCGGAATATTCACACTCTTTTTTATCTCTTCAAGCCTCTTAAAATCCAGCTTGGGTGTAAATTTATATTCACCGTGCACAGTGCCTATAGCAACAGCTAACGCGTCAATATTGGTGCTATCTACAAATTTCTTAGCATCCTCTACTTTTGTATAGTAATCTTCAGGGGCAAAAGTTGTTTCAGAACTTCCTTCAGATCCCCCTACATGCCCTAATTCTGCTTCAACACTTACTCCAAGCACTTTAGCTATTTTTACTATTTCTTTTGTCCGCCTTACATTTTCATCAAAACTCTCCATAGAGGCATCTATCATAACAGAAGTAAATCCGTAATGAATAGCTTTAACAATGTTTTCAAAAGACTGCCCATGATCAAAATGAACGACTACAGGTACATCAGCATCCTTAGCAGCTTTTATCATTAAGTGCGATATATCTTCAAAATCTACAAAAGGGAGGTGTACTTCTGCTAATGCTATTATAACAGGTGAACGCAGTTCTTCAGCTGCCCCGATTATACCCCTTAACATTTCGACGTTTAAAACGTTAAACATACCCACACTATATTTACCTTTTTCTGCTTTCTCTAGTACTTCTCTTAATGTATATAATGCCACGGTTAATCACTCCTTTTATAATATCCCGGTTTCCCCGGGATATATTATTACTTGCTTGGCAATATCTTTTCTACATCGTTATGAGGTCTTGGTATTACGTGTACAGCTATTAACTCTCCTAAATTCTTGGCAGCTTGAGCTCCTGTATCTACCGCAGCCTTCACGGCGCCTACATCACCTCTTACCATTACAGTCACAAGTCCTGAACCGATTTTCTCAGTACCTACCAATGTCACATTTGCCGCTTTAAGCATTGCATCAGCCGCCTCGATTGCAGCTACCAGTCCTCTTGTTTCCACCATGCCCAATGCTTCATTATTCATTTATTGTTCCTCCTTTAAATTTTTTATTTATTTAAATAATTTTGTTTTTGCCTATCCTATTAATCTTGATCATAAGATTCGTATCCTCATACGGCCTGGGAATTATATGCTTCACAATAACATCAGAAACTTTTTTTGCCGCCTTTTCGCCCGCCTCCAATGCTACTTCTACATCAGATATACTACCCTTTATTTTCAAAGCCACCACCAAAGGAATCGGAATATCTGAATTCTTAGGTCTATTGGTATCTATCGCTTCGATGGTTACTCTAGCAGCCTTTGCAGCCGCATCGCCAGCAACTAATGCCGCAGTTAATCCGTAAACTTCTAAAATGCCTATAGCTTCCATAATATCACCTATTTAATTAATTCACGATAGCTACCTTGATGCCACTTAAAGATATATTGGTTTCCATGGCTTTATCTATGTCTTCCAATGAAAATCTATGGGTTATAAGCTGTTCTAGTGGTATGCCGATTTCTTTTGCCCTTTTTATAAATTCTATTGATATTAAATATTCCTGAGGATTATAAGTCCATGAGCCTATCAGGTTTATTTCCTTATTGCATATATCAAAGTGAGGATTGATAGTAGTTTCGCCATTATTGACAAAAAATCCTACCTCACACAAACCACCACCACGCCTTACATACTTAAATGCCTCTGATGCTGCCGCAGGAACTCCTGTACACTGGAACACGAAATCTGCACCTATTCCACCGGTTAATTCTTTAACCCTATTAACTTTTGCATCAAGATTGTTATATTTAGTAAAATTGATAGTAGCCGTAGCTCCCATGCGCTTGGCCATTTCTAGCCTTCCATCATTTCCATCTATAGCGATTATGTTTCTTATACCCGATACTTTAAGACATGCTACAACCAATTGCCCTATAGGTCCAACACCCTGCACCAAAGCTATACTGTTAAATTTTAATAAACCTGTCTTTTTGGCTCTCTCTACTGCATGTACAGCAACAGTAGAAGGTTCTATTAAAAGCCTCTGCTCAAGATTCAACTCTGAGACATTGAAAAAAGTAGACCCTTTACCTATTTTTATATGGGTTGCAAACCATCCGTTCAGATGGTTATCCTCACTATCAGGTATAAGACCATATATGCGCTGATTTTCGCAAAGATTTGGATTTTCAGGATATTTTAAGCACATAGGGCACTGTCCACAGGCTATAACTGATGTAACTATTTTGTCGCCAACAGCTACTTTTTTGCCTGCCGTATCATATTTTACATTTTTGCCAATAGCAATTATTTCACCTGTTCCTTCATGCCCTAACACAACAGGGGCTATACCAAAAGGATCCCCTCTCCATTCGTGGACATCTGTTCCACACACGCCACATCCTTCAACCTTCACTAATATATCGTCATCTCCAATTTCAGGTATCAGGTATTCTCTTATTTCAATTTTTTTTGGTGCTACTAACATCGCCACTTTAGCAAATTTAGATCTGTCAGCCGTTGAATTACTAAAATCCATAACTGCATCGCTTATACTTTTAATATTTCCTATCCGCAGTTCTCTAAGCACTTTTTCTACCAATGATGATATTTCTTTTTCATCGATTTCCATGTTAAGCTCCCCCTTTTATATGATCCTTAAGCCATCAGCCAGAACACACCTTCGCATCCTTGTAAATGTTTGAGCAGATGTCAGTCCTTCCCCCGTTGGCCCTGCTATAGTAAAAGTCGTAAAACCTTCTCCACCAAATCCTATTCCTGCATATGACGGTGCATTTTTAACCAAGATAGTAGTATTTATAGCCTTAGCATATCTGGTAATATTATCGATATTCTTTGAATGTATATGAGCCGTATGTCGATTGTTTTTCTCAGCTTTCACAGCAATCCTAATGGCATCATCAATGTTTTTTGCTTTTACAATAGGAAGAATTGGCATCATAAGTTCTTCCATCACAAAAGGATGATCTTCGTCGGTTTCACATATTATACATCTTATGTCATCAGAAACGTTTATCCCTATTTGATCCAATATTACTTTTGCATCTTTGCCAACCAATTTCTTATTTAATTTACCATCCATTAAGACCAAATTTTCCAGTTTGCTTATCTGTAGCGCATTTAATTTGTATACCCCTTGCTTTAAGATCTCATCTAACAGATCTCTGTAAATTTTTTCAACTGCTATGACTTCTTTTTCTGCAATGCATGGCAAGTTATTGTCGAAAGTACATCCATCTATGATATCTTTTGCTGCTTTCTTTATATCAGCTGTCTCGTCAACAACTACTGGAGGATTTCCTGCCCCTGCACCGATGGCTTTTTTCCCAGACGATAGCACGATTTTTACTATCTCTGGTCCTCCTGTTGCTACAAGCAATTTTACGTCAGGGTGTTTAATCATGGCATTTGTCGTATTTATACTAGGTTCTTTTATTGACACAACCAGGTTTTCAGGTCCACCAGCCCTTATGATAGCTCTATTTATCATGTCTACGGCAAAATTAGAAACCCTCTTAGCGCCAGGGTGAGGACTAAACACAACAGCATTTCCTGCTGCAATCATCCCTATACTATTGCATATTATTGTCTCTGACGGGTTTGTAGATGGAGTTATAGCACCAATTACACCAAAAGGTGCCATTTCAACTAATGTAAGACCTTTATCTCCACTCCAGGCTTGAGTTTTTAGATCCTCTGTACCAGGGGTTTTCTTCGCTACCAATTGATGTTTTAATACTTTATGTTCAACTTTTCCCATCCCTGTCTCTTTTACGCCCATTTCTGCTAACACTCTGGCATTTTCCAATGTGGCCTTACGGATTTCAGATATAAATCTTTCTCTATCTTCTAAAGTCATGTTGGAAAACTTTTCAAAAGCGTCCTTTGCTGCTTCAATGGCATCTTCCATTTTGTCGAAAACACCTAATTGATGTTTGTCTTCGTTAAGTTTGATGTCTTCTCGATCTATTCTCCTAAGAACCTCCCGTACAATAGCCTCGATTTGTTCTTCTTTAACCACCTTTCATCACCTCCTCGCAAGAAAGCGCCACAGCTTTGGCTATTTGAGAATCTTGTTCAGCTGTACCACCGCTAATCCCAACGCCTCCTATTACCACTTCTTTGTTCTTTAAAGGGTAACCACCTCCAAAAGTAATAATTCTGTGATCATTAGTGGTATTAATACCGTAAAGGGGACCGCCTGGCTGAGCGAGACTGCCAATCTCTTCTGTAGACATTTTTAGAATCGAAGCAGAATAAGCCTTATCAATAGCAATATTGATACTGGCAATCATTGCTCCATCCATGCGCTGAAACGCTATGAGATTTCCTGCTTCATCAGCTATCGCAGATACAATTGGTATACCCATTTCTCTTGCCAATACCTGTGAAACCATTATCAACTTTAAAGCTACATCCAGACTTAAATAACCGTTTCTTTTATTGTCCTTTTTATTTGCATATACCACATCAGATAGTGAAATATGATCAATATACCGTGCTAGTATATAGAGTAAATCTGATAACCTGTTTAGATACTTTAAAATTTCTGGTTTTATGCCATCTTTTTTAAGTGCAACTGCTTTTCGCTCTGCTTTTCTAGCTATTGTCCTGGCAAAATCCATGTATGTAGAACCAAACGTTTTACCCGGGATGATAAAACCGGTTTGAGGTGATAATTCCTGTTGATATTTATCAATTAAATCTTCAATATATGTTATTTTCTCCGGCGATATATTTTTATCAAAACCAGCTATATTTGCACCAATGTTCAACATGTCTCTTTGAAATTCTTCAATTATATTTTTAATTTCTTCATTAACATATAATTTAACTATCCCCAAAGCACTGTTCAATTCGTCCAGAGAACCCAATAGTTCAATTCTTATGTCATCTTTGGGAAGCCTTATATTTTTTGCTATTGATGTCGTACCGTCATCTCCCGTACGAGTGTATATCTTCATTTTACCACCTGACTTTTATTTAATATTGTGTAATGGTAGATTTTTTGCCAATCTAGCCGCATTTTCCCCCATACGCCTAGCAGTTTCTTCATTACAATTGTCAATAGATAAATAAGGTATTTGCCATTGCATTATATGTAGAGCAACAGAATAATTATTCACAACAAGCCCTATGCCCAATTTAGAAAAAAGTTCTGATCTATCGTCAGCAATTCCCCAGGGAACACCTTCTTCTTCTATACCTGCTATTATATTGTCGGCTATGCTTTTGTTGTAAGATACAAAGAGAAGCCTTACCTCATAATTCAATCTTTCCATCCTGAATCTCCTTCAAAAGAGCAATGGCTAACCCTGTTGCAACCGCATTTCTCGGCCCTTCTTTTCCCCTTATATTTCCTTGACCTACGACTACACCACACTTAGTCAATTCTTCCATCAACATATGAGGATACTCAAAATCTAAGGATGATCCACCTATCATTACTATATATTCCAGCTTTCTAAGGTCGTTATTTGGAGCAACTTTTTTTAGGGCGCGTATAGAATTTCTAACCAATACATTGTATTTTACTTCTCTTCTGATACTGCGAATTTTATCCATTGTATGTTCAATTAAAATGGGAATATAATCACCATTTTTATTCAACAACACCCTGGCAAAAAGTTCTGGTCGCAAGGGATTTTTAAAAAAACTAATACTGCCGTCTTCATTTCTAATGTGAAAAAGGCTCTCAGATTTTCCTAAAGGATATTTTTTTAATTCTTCAGCCACTTCTATATTATGTAAACTTAATTCTTCATTAATAAGCAATGACACCATATTACCGGCTCCAGCCATATTCACTCGTCTTACCTCGTAATTGTGGTCTATATAGGCAGCGTCAATAGAACCTCCTCCTACATCCAGTATGGCAAGAGGTATATCTGTACCCGGCGTAGTAAATGCTCCTAACAATGCCATAAGTGTTTCATCACCCAATATACAACAGGGAGCAATGTTTTTTTCTATTTCAGTTATCAATGCCCCAAGAAACGCCGAATTTGACTTTACCATTGCAGCTATTCCTACTCCTGATTCCATGAAAATCTCGTTTGCAAGACCACCTTTAACTTTAAGCGGAACAATAGTATCAACAGCATATAAATCCGATATCATTATTTCATTGGTGGGAAGGCCTGAAACAGCTGCCATAGTTGACCTTATGTGGTGTAGCATAGACCCTATATTTGTTTCCTTTTCTGCAGTAACGTTTAATAGATCTCCTACCATAGAAAGTGCATCCATGATAGCATCAGCACCTTCGCTGACATCAACGGTTATTTCATTGTTTTTGCCTATGAGCGTTATCGAACCTGCCGGGACAACCTTTTCTTTCACTTCTCCTTCAGGTGCCATAATAACCACACCAGAGCGCTTTCCTATTAGTGACTTCGCAATAGGTATAACCTTTTTTGTTTCTTTAGGTGATAATTTTAATAATGTAGCGATACCGTAAGGGTTTGAAAGTTCTCTTATATACTGACCTGGAGGTGCAACCTCAATTGCAGCTATAGAACCTTTTGGTATTTTTTCGATGTTTTTTACTTCATCAATAATGGGAATTGTCTTATTAATGCGATTAGATATTAATACCCCATCGTTATTTTGTACTATAGCACCTACCACGTTAATACCATTTTTTAAGGCTTTTTGGAGTTCAGCAGCAGCTTTTTGAAAACTCCAATCAGACGGAACAAGAACAATTACAGGTTGACTTTTAGAGATATTTTCTAACAAATTTATATCTACTATAACCCCCACACCTATGCCACAACCTCCAGGGGTATCCGGATTATGGCCAATCATTGACGATTCTGTTATTATTGTTTCGGTGACGTTTTGCACTGCGATATCTCCAATTACAGGAGATACTTTATTGATACCGCATAAGTCAATATCTTTTATGCTTATACCGGATTTTTTCGTGGCATCTTGTAATGCGTTTAATATCCCAACTATGTTATCCTGTGTACCTTTTAAACCTGTAGTATCGCTTATCCCGCTGGATAAAAACCTTATCGTATTTTTATTACCTTCTGCCAGCGTTACTTCGGTAGTAGAATTGCCAACATCAATTCCTGCTACGATCATCTTTTAAGGACTCCTCTTCGCTCATATGTGTCTGCAGCCTTCCTTACAAGAGCAGCGCATCTTTTTGCATTATATTTTTTCTCCAATTCATCGGCTATATCTAATAATTCTTGCTTTGTAGACCTATGAGGCCTTAATGCGTTATATATTTCTAATATTTTATTATCAGGAACAACTGTAAGCTCTGCAGCTCTTCTTAGATTTTCTGCTAATTGTGGCCTTTCACACGCTTCTGCTATCTCAGCTTGATACATAAGTACATTACCTGATATCCTTAAATCACCCTGGCTTATACTGCCGTCATTGACGCTCTTGAGGTTAATATCATCAAAAGACTTACCAGTGTATGTCCTTATCAATTCTCGTCTCTTAACCGAAAGAGGATAATCTTCTCTGCTTAATGCCATTGTTCATCACCCCAGTCGATTTGTTCTGGAGGTATATTTTTAACACATTCTTTTTCCTTTATATATAATACAGCCGCCTTTGCCTGATATTTTGGCCTAATCATATAATCGTTTTTTACTTTTATAGGCATTGGTACATCTCCTTTAGCGTATCTAGCGGCATTTCTACCTATTTCACGATATGTAGGTAAATCTAACAATGGCGCCTGTGGAAACAACTCTAAATTAGATAGTGGCAAGAGGTCTTTTTGGTGTATTACTGTGGTCCCTTTTGATTGAATGCCTATGCCAATACCTGAACCGCTCATTTTTGCCGCTTCCCATGCTATAAAAGCCACATCTGCAGTAGAATAAATTCTGAATACTCTGTAGTGCATACCCTCTTCTTCTATGCCTGCTATTACTTCTCTTAAGACATCGCGCAAAGGAATATTAGCTATAGTTTTAAATTGGGATTTTAAGAAAGCCGGCCCAACCCCAATGACTACCTCGTCAGCTCTAAAATTATTCTCTAAAGATGATCGTTTTTTTAATTCCTGTATAACCTTTTGGGTAATGATTCTAACCAACTCATCCATTTCTTAAGATCCCTCTTTCTAATATTCATCTGGATCTATAAGATGAGGAATCGCTTTTATTTCATTCCATCTTTCCTCGCTCATGATATAACCTGTTCCAGGACCCCTATAATCGTTTTCACAGTTTACAGCACTTATTACGTTAAAATTCTTGTCAATTATAGAAGATGTTTGTAAATAATCACCTGATACTCGTTGTTTTAACATGTTTAAAATATTTTCTGCAATATCTTCAAATCCAGATCTATAAAGAGCTTTTACAACGTCAAGCCCTGTTATGCCTTTTTTCATCATTTCATCTATCGCTAACAAATCCTTTACTATATCTCTTTCAGGCATATCTTTACTTCCATGAGCATACGTAGCTTTCTCTACTTCTTCATTGGTTATGGGTGGTAATCCTAATTGGGTAAAAACGGATTTTAAAGCCCTTGCTGCCCTATTTCTGACCATTATTACTTCTTCTTCTGACACAGGCCTCAAACCACCATCTACTTTTAAATCCCTCTGCAACACATTATAATCGTCATAGTCATCTACATCAAAATTAGATCCTGCAAACATATTATCATAATTAGGTGTGGCACTATAACCTGAAAATATAAAATCTGTACCTGGCAGAAACTGCAGCATTGTCTTAGCTGTTCGCCTTATATCCGAATGCGAAAACGTCTGATCATTACCGGATGCTACTTCCAAATCCAGCATAGCAGCTACAAGATTTTCAGCCAGTATAGCTCTTATTCCTGATGGAACTGAAGAAGTAACCCCAATACAGCTTATAGATCCATTTTGTATCCCTTGTACACCTGCTCCTTTTGCAATCATAATACACCTGATTTCAAGGTAAAGCATCGATTTTCCTTCGGCATCACCCATAAGTACTTCAGATCCTGTACCAGATGTAAACCTTATCTTGAGGCCGCGGGATGCATAAGCGGATGCTAAAAATGCTTTTGAAAATGGCGTATCGTCGCCATCGATAAACACACCCTCAGTCCCGTAGACCGATATTGTTTCAGCATAGGAAGTAAGTCCCCTCATGGCTATGTTAAGCTCCGTCGCTTCTTCTACAGCACACTGAGTTAATACGCCACCACGACCTGTCTGTGAACCTACAAGAAGTGCCAATGCATTTAAGGGCGCATAACGAGCTATACCTACCGTAGTCTCTTCTTCATCAAATCCCCTTAAAGCCCCTTCTGCTGCATCTGCTGCTATAAGCACAGGGTTATCCATGAGATTAGTTACATGAGCCTGAATAGAAGGAATTTTCCTTGCTCTCATCTTCTGCATAGCCATCATCATTTCTACTACGTTCATAGAATTTACAACTTCCAATATTTTGGCAGGTGTCAAGCCTCTCGTGATATTTAGAATTTCTCTTCTACTTACATTTACATCAACAAGCATTTTTGCTATATCAATACTTTTTATGTTCATAGCGTTAATTGCGGCGGATATATCAATAGAGTTATCAGCAATAAACTCATCAATAAAATCAAATTCGTCGCGCTTTTTCCCATCTAGTTCTACAATCACACCATTTTCAATTTTTATTGATGGTTTCGGATCTCTGAGAGATTCCATGGCAATAAAACCCTTTTCGGGCCACTCCCTCATAAATGCATCGTTATTTATAGGTCTACTATCCAAAACTTGAAACCTTTTTGAACGTTTCATAGAACCGCCACCTGTGATAATTTAATTTAATTATATATCCATTTTATGTTTAAGTCAATAATTTTCTGTCAATAATATGTTATATTTATGTTTGTATTTAACATATAAAAATGTTGACATTTAAGCGTATCTTTCATAAAATTAATATATGCAACAGAAAGGATGAAAGTAATGACCGTTGATAGAAGACAAAAAATATTAAATTTGATAAATTCAAAAGGAGAAGTAAGACTGAGTGAGTTAAAAAAATTCTTTCCAGATGTATCTGAAATGACTTTAAGAAGAGATCTCATGTATCTTGAATCACAAAATAAGTTAATAAGAGTTCACGGTGGTGCTCGTTCGATAAATTCACTAAGCGCTGGTGAATATGATTTTAATAGGAGTATGCTAGAAAATATTGCAGCAAAAGAAAAAATAGCAAGGATAGCTACGCGATATCTTGTAGAAAATACCTCTACTTTTATAGACGCAGGAACTACACTTATGACTTTTGCAAAACAAATACCTAATATTAGACTATATGTAATAACAAATGCTCCAAACATAGCCATAGAGCTTTTAAAAAGAAGTAATATAGAAATAATTTTATTAGGGGGCAATTTAAATCACCATACAATATCTTCTTCAGGTCCTTTCGCATTAAAGAATCTACAAAGCTTGAATATAGATTTGGCATTTTTATCTATTGGTGGTTATTCGATATCAGCGGGGTTTACTAATCCCAATATTTATGACAATGAAATAAAAAGTTATGTAATAAAGAACGCTAAGAAAAAAATTATGCTTATGGATTCATCTAAGTTTAATAAAAGCCTACCTTTTACCCTGGCACAACCCGAAGAGATTGATATACTTATTACAGATAAAAAACCTGATGATAATATTCTGGAAGAATTTGAGAAAAAAGGGGTGGAGGTCGTGTATGATTTGTGATAAAATAATATTTAAGAAACTAAAAATAGAAAGGAGCACATTAATTAATGGACAATTTTCACGAAGAGGTCGTTAAAAAGAAAGATATGACTTTAAACAATATTATATACTATACCTCATACCTATTTATGGTTATTTTTGGATTAATATCATTAAACTTTCTATTTAGTATACTTGCTCACTTCAACATTATCAACTTGATTATAGCAGTTATAGCAGGTGGTATTGCATATGGCTTGTACGTTTTACGAAATAGCCAAAAGATCGAATATGAATACACATTTACCAACGGAGATATTGATATCGCTAAAGTCATAATGAATAGTAAAAGGGTTCATATTTTATCCACCAATGCAAAAGAATTTGAGGTGATAGCCCCCGTCAACAGTGACGCATACAAAAAGATATCTCATAACATTCGCAATTATAAAATATTTAAAGCGTATAATAACATTGATAAATTATATTTTGGTATATTTAGTCAAAATGGTAAACACTGTTTTCTTCTTTTTGAGCCCAGCGATAAATTGCTTAAACTATTGAATTTATATAATCCTAAAAATGTTCAGGTTGAATAAAACATAGTTTTATTCAACCTTTTTATAAAAGAACGATTTAAACTGTTCTAAACCAAAACGTTTTGGCATAAAAATCTGTTCAGTACTACCTACAAACAAAATACCGCCTGGGTTTAGAGCCTTTGCCAATTTATAAAATACCATTTCTTTTGTATCTTCATTAAAATAAATAACTACGTTCCTACACAATAGTAGATCAATATCGCTGAAATATTCATCTAATATAAGATCATGCTTTACAAAGGAGACATTTTCTTTTATTTCTTCTTTAATCGCGTACATTCCATTTTTTGAATCAAAGTACTTCATAAATTCTGTAGGTACATTTTCAATGCTTTTAGCATTGTAGATACCTGCTTTCGCTTTTTTTAACGCGTTTTCATCAATATCTGAAGCAATTATCGTAAACCTTTTCGGATCAATATATTTTCTCAACAACAATGAAATCGAGTAAGGTTCTTCTCCATTAGAGCATGCTGCACTCCAAACTTTAATAAATCTTTTTTTACTTATAATTGGGATTATATCATTTTCCAATATAGACCATTGTTGAGGATTGCGGAAAAATTCAGAGACATTAATAGTTATATAATCAATAAACTCATTATAAGCATCTTTATTGTTTCTAAGCAATGTTAAATAATCAGAATATTCATTCAAATTATGGCGAGTCATAAGTGTTTTTATTCTGCGCATCATTTGATTCTCTTTATATGCGGATAAATCAAGTCCAGCAATCTCCAATATCTCTTTAATAAACTCTCTGTACAGCAAAATAATAACCCCTTTAACCCTATAACAAAAAAGTCGTGAAAATTCACGACTCTATTTAATAATTTTGTAGAATCTATCATCAAATCCCGCTTATCTATAAATTAGCAACTTTTACGGGCTGCTCAAATATCCCTCGCTTAACCTCTGTAGCAGTCATATGCTTGGCATTAAGCATGCTTGTTAAAAAGTTACATGCGTCCCATGGATTGACATCATTTCCACATGTAAAAACATCAACTGCAGCATATCCTAATTCAGG
Organism: Caldanaerobius fijiensis DSM 17918; assembly: GCF_900129075.1. Lineage (NCBI taxonomy): Bacteria > Bacillati > Bacillota > Clostridia > Thermoanaerobacterales > Thermoanaerobacteraceae > Caldanaerobius > Caldanaerobius fijiensis. The sequence continues at coordinate 161,037 of NZ_FQVH01000002.1, read as the reverse complement.
CCAAGTGTGTATCGTAAGGTGAGATTCTGATATAATTACAACTCCACTTACACCTTGAGGACTAAACTTATGAAAAGCCACTTCTCTTACTTCAGCTCCAGCTCTTAGAGCAGATTCAACCATAATACGTTCTATATTCTCTCGATCATTTAATATTTCGGCGTCGCAACCATATATCTCTGCCAAAATATGACGGCCCAAAGCATTCATTCTATATTAATTACCTCCTTCATATATATTCAATAAGATACATTTTAGCAGATTTTATCTAAAAGTCAAGGGTTTTTAAATTTTTTATTTAATCTTCAGCCTTATTCTTTTTTTGTCTAAATCTACATTTAGTACTTCAACATTAACTATGTCACCCTCTTTTAAATCACCTTTTTCGTTCAAATGTGTTTTATGAATTAGTCCATCAATCCCCGGTTCTAATTCTACAAACACTCCAAATTGAGTTATTCCTACAACCTTTCCTGTTTTAATATCACCTACATGGTATTTTCTATCAGCACTATCCCATGGGTTTGGAATTATCTTTTTTAAGCTTAAAGCTATTTTTTCGTTTTCCCGATCAATATTCAATATATAAACTTCTAATTCATCTCCAATGCTTAATACATCAGATGGATGTTTAATTCGTCCCCATGATATTTCATTTATCCTGAGCAGACCATCAATACCCCCTATATCAACAAATGCTCCATATTCTGTTAGACTCTTCACTACGCCTTTAACTACCTGACCCACCTGTAGATTTTTCAATGTTTCAGCCTTTTTCTTTTCTATCATATCTTTTAAATAATTTCTTCTGGACCCTACTATTCTTTTCTTTTGCTCATCTATTTCAATTATTTTTAAATCGATAGTTTTCCCAATGTAATCATTAAGGTTATCTACGTGTTTTAAATCTAAATGAGATGCTGGTATAAAGCAACTAAAGCCTTTTACACTACCTAATACACCGCCTTTTACGGTCTTATATATTTTGCCTTTTACAGCATTTTGTTCTTCATAATCATTCTTTAGTTCATCCCAAATTTTAGAAGAATCGACGCGTTTTTTAGAAGCAAGAACATTTCCATCCTCATTTTCAAGTCTTAAAATTTCGACTTCAATTTTATCCCCCACTTTAACCACATCTGAAGGCAATTCTTCGTCATCATAAGTTAACTCGTTTTTTGGCACAAAAGCATCTGCTTTATAGCCTATATTTAATATCGCTCCCTCATCATTTACTTGAATAACCGTGCCTTCGACTACATCTCCCCTTTTAATTTCTTTAAAAGTTTTTTCATATTCATTCATGTAATCCAATTTTAATCCCTACCCTTCGCTTGTTTTTGCAACTCATCAATTACTGAGTTTATAACCCAATCCGGTGTTGAAGCACCAGCCGTTATACCTATTATATCACTTTTCGATAATTTGTTTAATGGCAATTGTTCCTTTGATTCAATATGGTATGTTCTTTTACAATGTTTTTGGCAAAGCTCCGCTAACTTCTTCGTGTTTGAGCTGTTTAATCCTCCTACCACTATCATCACATCTACTTCTTTGGCAAGGTTTTCAGCCTCTGTTTGACGCTGATATGTGGCATCACAAATTGTATTAAAAGTAACCAAATCATTTATTTTTTTACTCAAAATCTCAACTATCTTTTCCCACTTTTCGCGCATCATCGTCGTCTGAGAAACAGCGCAACCTTTTTCAAAATTAGGTATTGTCTCTGCTTCTTCGATAGAATTCAAGATAATGGCTGTATTATCACACCATCCGTTTACTCCTTTTACTTCGGGATGTGTAGGATCTCCTACAATAACAATTTGATATCCTTTTCTATAGTATGTATTTGCTATTTTCTGAACTTTTTTTACAAATGGGCAAGTTTTATCAAAAATGGTACATCCCTTATCACGAATCAAACGATATTCTTCTTTGGATATTCCATGGGTACGTATGATGAGATTGCTTTCCGGTGTTAGTTCATCTATAGAATCAACAACTTTTACACCCTTCTTATCATAAAATTCAACTACTTGTGGATTATGAATTATGGGACCATACGTATATATAGGATTAACGCCTCTTTTAAGCAATTCGTCAATAAAGTTTACAGCTCTTTTAACACCAAAGCAATACCCTGCCATTTTAGCCACTATTATTTTCATTTGCTTCCTCCTGTAGTGCTCTGATTTTTTCTATGACAATCTGACTTATTTCACTTAAATATTCACTATCATTCTTATTATTCGAATTTACTTTTAAATAAAAAGGACTACCTATATTTATTATAATTTTATTGAATAATTTGTACTCGCCTACGATGGCCACGGGAACAATGGGACATGAAGCTTTAATAGACAAGAGCGCTACACCAGGTTCTGCTTTTTTTAGCTCACGATTTCTACTTCTTGTCCCTTCTACAAAAAGTCCCAACGCCTTACCTTCTTTCAGTATTTTAAGAGCAGTTTTTATTGCCATAAAATCTGCAGTACCCCTTTTAACAGGAAATGCACCTAACATCTTCAATATTTTTCCGAAAAGCTTATTATGAAACAATTCCTCTTTCGCCATATAATATATTCTACGTTTTATAAAACATGCAACTAAAGGAGGATCAAAATAGCTTATATGATTAGGGCAAAGAATAAAAGCCCCGCTCTCAGGAATGTTATCAATACCTCGAACTTCTATTCTAAAAAATAATAGCAATAATAATTTGACAATTATTTTTGCTATATTATAAAACATAAGGTAAAACACCTACCTTATAAATCTATTTTAACAATTCTATTATGTGGCATACCACCTCATCTACTGACATATTAGAAGCATCTATTAGATGTGCATCATCTGCCATTTTTAGCGGTGAATATTCTCTGGTTTCATCCTGCAAATCTCTTGCCTTTATCTGTTCAATAACTTCACTAAATTCAATCTTTACACCTTTTCTTTTTAATTCCTCATATCGCCTTTTTGCTCTTATTTCAACAGATGAGGTAAGAAATATTTTTAAATCGGCATCTTTAAGGACTGTCGTACCAATATCTCTGCCTTCCATTACGACACTTTTGCAATCTGCTATCTTTCTCTGTAGCGACACTAATATACGCCTTACCTCAGGTATGCTGGCTACTTTAGATACATTTGCGGTCACAAGAGCAGATCTTATATCTTCAGTTACATCTTTATTGTCTAGATAAATCCTGCCATTTTCAAACTGTATTTCTGTGGAATTTAAAATATCCACTACAGTATCTGTATCACTAAAATCTACATGTTTATCTAGCAATTTTAATGTTACAGCCCTATACATTGCTCCTGTATCAATATATTCTATATTCAACCGCTGAGCTAACTCTTTCGCAACGGTACTTTTACCCGCTCCTGCAGGGCCATCAATAGCTATTTTTAAATTTGATATATCGGGTCTTAATATCTTTGCCTTTTTTAAGTAAACATGCTTAATTTTTTTGTGCTCATCAGCCTGAATATGTACTAATACCCGTATACATCTCCTTAAGCTATGTTTAACCTCGGCCTCCTGTAAACACATTACAGGTATATCATATCCCAAAGATCTTATAGCCGGTGCCGGGTATGCATCATCAAGATCTTTAGTAACCGAGAACAGAATATCCACTATTTGCGAAGGATCAATGTTGTTGGAATTAATAATTTCGTTTATGAGCATTTTTGCGGCATTTATTATATCTTCTTTTTTATTGTCTTCAACACTTATAGCCCCTCTTATTGAGTATAAAGTCATCGCTGTCACCTCATTCCAATACGGCATAACAAACTTATCTTCTCGTCAATGTATTTTTCTATAATACCATGAGGGAAAATAATATTCCCGCTTGCCCTTGCTATTTTTACTTTAGCTGGAGTCGTTGACTGCAACTCTATTATGTCACCTTTGCTAACATTTAATATAATATTATTAGTAAATGATGCTATTTCTTCTCCATTGCGGTAAATCCTTATACTCGCATTATTTTTATTAGATTTTATTTCAATCCAGCCAGTCTTCTTACAAACATTAATATCAGTGTATTTTTCAGCTCTTACAACATTGTTAATTTCGAATTTATTGTATTTTATGCCGCTGTTTGCCATTACAATAAGACAAAATAAAATCGCCCCTATTAAAATTAACATTTTTTCTATTTTTAATAACATTATCTTTATATCCCCCAATGTATGATATTTATGATATGTTATGTAATATCAATAAATATCATACATTGATTACCACAATAAGTGTCGCGTGTCATTATACAAAGTCAAAACAGCATTCTTATTTTCATATATTTCAATAATATTAACCGCTGTATTGTCCTGTCGAAACCTGTTATATTTTGATATATCTATTCCTAATAAACCTAACACCATCAGTTTTATGGGTCCTCCATGACTTACTATTATTATATCTTGATTACTGGACTCATCTAATACCTTTCTAAGCCCCACCATAACCCTTTCATATACGTCTTTGAGCATTTCACCACCTGGTATTTTTGCATTGTGAGGAGTTTCTTTCCAGACCTTATGCTCTTCAGGATAGTTTTTTTTGATTTCTTCAAAAGTAAGACCTTCCCACAGACCAAAATTTATTTCCCTAAATTCTTTCATCCTTATGATATCCTTTTTCAAAATTTCAGCAATATAAGAGGCGGTTTCAACTGCCCTCCTCAGATCACTGGAATATATCTTATCTATATTATACATACTCATTCTTCGTGCTAACATCATTGATTGGTGTCTACCATTATCATTTAAAGGTATGTCTCTACAACCCTGAGTTTTGTTATACAAATTCCATTCTGTTTCTCCATGCCTTATGAGGTATAATCTATTCATCTTTAGCCCCTTCTGTTTTATCAGAATAAACCCCATATTTATCCCATATTTTCTCAAGATGATCAAAATACGTAGTGATTATGTTCTTTTCTCTTAAACCAACGCTTACTATTAAAGCATTTATTAGACTCAAAGGCGCAACTAGCGAATCAACAAATGAAGCAATATTACTTTTTGCCAATAATACGCAATCGGCAGATTCAGTTAAAGGCGATAAATTGCTATCAGTTATTGCAATAACTTTAGCTTTTTTCTCCTTTGCGTACCTGAGCGCATCAATAGTTCTGCGGGAATACCTTGGAAACCCTATTCCTATCACGACATCATTTTCCCCGACCCTTAATAATTGTTCAAAAATATCGCTTACGCCATAGGATACTACTCTCACATTGTCCAGTATCAAATTTAAATAAAACCCCAAAAATTCTGCTAAAGCCATTGAACTGCGCAACCCTATAATATATATTCTTCTGGCATTAAATAAACTATCAACAACCTTATTAAAAACATCAATATCAAGGGTATCTAATGTTGCCTTTATATTTTCTAGATCGGATTTTAACACAAATTGAACAATATTATTATTTTCCGTATAATCCTCAGCTAATTCCAATCTTTGGATAGTAGTAAGTTTCATTTTTACAAGATCTTGTAATGATTTTTGAAGTTCCGGATACCCTTCAAATCCGATGGCATTGGCAAATCTAACCACCGTCGACTCGCTTACGTTTATTTTTTTGCCTAACTTAGATGCCGTCATAAATGCTGCTTTATCATAATGCTCAAGTATATACTCTGCTATAAGCCTCTGGCTCTTACTGAACTCAGGAAGGTGTTGCTTTATCCTGTCTATCAAATCTGTATTACTCACACCCTACCACCTTTTTAATATAATTTGATTTCAAAATGATTATAACATATAAATTTAAGTTTCGTAAATAGAAACTATCAACTCGTCTCCATCTAATGAAACACCAAAAATTAAATTATGATGTTTTAATGTTTTATTTAAAAAATCTATTACTTTATACAATTCGCCGTTATATGCAAATCTCCTTTCAGCAATCAATTCCAGTTTACCTTTATTTTCCATTTTTGTTAAATCCAATCTATTTCACCTCTGAAAAATTTTAAAATAGTTTAAAGCAAGAAGTGTTAATGTAAAACCATTAACACTTCTTTACAGTGATCAAGCAGGATATACTTTTTCGTTAAAATCTACTAAATCTGAATCTATTTTATATTTTCGCGCTTGTCTCTGTTTAAAGAAATTCAATGCCACCTGTGGGAATAACGCATATGAAAGTATATCTTCATCTTGCTCGATGTATGCAGATATTTCTTTCTTCAATTCATCCATCTGTGGCTTTAATAGGTCAGCAGGCCTTACTGTTACAACTTCTTCATCTCCAATTATTTTTTTCTTTATTTCCTCAGATATAGGTACAGGCGGTCTCCCATAAAGCCCTTTAACATAATCCTTTATTTCTTTAGGAACCATCTTATATCTTTCACCTGTAAGTACATTTAATGTAGCCTGCGTCCCTACCATCTGACTAGTAGGTGTAACTAGTGGAGGATAACCCAGGTCCTCTCTCACTCTAGGTACTTCTTTTAAAACTTCTTCATATTTGTCCAATGCATTTTGCTGTTTTAACTGTGAAACAAGGTTCGAGAGCATACCTCCAGGAATCTGGAATTTAAAAGCTCTTGTGTCTATTTCAGTAGTCATAATAGCACCCTTTTTAATATGATCTTCTCTAACTTTTTTAAAGTATTCAGCTATTTCATTTAATAAATCAAGATCTAACCCGGTATCGTAAGGAGTGCCTTGAAGGGTTGCCACTAACGGTTCTGTAGCCGGCTGAGATGTTCCCAAAGCCAGAGGAGAAATAGCTGTATCAACTACATCCACACCTGCTTCTATAGCTTTTAAATAAGTCATATCAGCAACACCTGTGGTATAATGACTGTGCAATTGGATAGGTAGTTTAATCGTTTCTTTCATTTTCTTAATTAATTCGTATGCAGTATAAGGAGTCAATAACCCCGCCATGTCTTTTATACATATAGAGTCACAACCCATATCTTCTAATTTTTTAGCCATATCCACGTATGTGTCAATATTATGAACGGGACTCAAAGTATAGACAACAGTTCCCTGTGCATGTCCTTTATACTTTTTAGTTGCCTTTATGGCTACTTCTAAATTTCTTATATCGTTTAATGCGTCAAATATCCTTATTATATCAATGCCGTTATCAATAGCTTTTGCTACAAAAGCCTCTACCACATCATCAGGATAATGCCTGTATCCGAGGAGATTTTGTCCTCTTAATAACATCTGAAGTTTTGTATTTTTAATTTTATCTCTAAGCTTTCTAAGCCTATCCCATGGGTCCTCATTCAAAAATCTCATACATGCGTCAAAGGTGGCTCCTCCCCACATTTCCAGAGAAAAATATCCAACCTTGTCCAATTTTTCGGCAATAGGAAGCATCTCATCTGTAGTCATTCTTGTGGCTAACAATGACTGATGAGCGTCCCTTAAAACCGTTTCTGTTATCATTACCTTAGCCATTTAAAACTCCTCCCTTACATAAATGATAATATAGCTTCTCTTATAAGCTTTGCCGCTAACATTGACGTTATATCTGAACAATCATTAATGGGCGAAACTTCTACTAAGTCAAAGCCAATTACATTTAATTCCTTCATCAAATGTATAGCATCCAACATTTCTCGGGAACTAATCCCACCGGGTTCAGGCGTACCCGTTCCTGGCGCAAATGCAGGATCTATAACGTCTATATCTAGGGTAACATAAATAGGTCTATTTTTCAAATCATTTAACACGCTTTTTAATGGATCTAATACATCAAACAAAAACATGTGACCATATTCTTTAGCATACTGAAATTCTTCCCTTATGCCAGATCGAATTCCAAAGTGATAAATATTTGTTGGCTTTACATATCTTGCGGCAAGTCTCAAAACATTGGCATGGGAGTATTCCTCACCAAAAAACTCTTCTCTTAAATCTGTGTGAGCATCAAAATGTAAAACTGCCATTTCATCTCCATATTTATTATACGCTTCTTCTATTATTGGAACACTTATAAGGTGTTCGCCCCCTATGAACAAAGGCTTTTTACCATCATTAAATACCTCTTTTGCGGCATTTCTAATAATATCTATACCTTTTTTCACATTGCCAAAGGGCAATACCAAATCGCCACAATCGTAATATTTTTTATCATGTAAATATCTGTCTAAATAAACGCTATACTCCTCTAGTCCATAAGACATTTCACGAATTCTCTGAGCACCAAACCTGGAACCAGGCTTAAAACTTACTGTATAATCAAACGGTATACCCATTAATACTATATTGGCTTTATCATAGTCATCTATACTACCAAGGAATTTGTTGCTAGACATAAGGTCAAAAGAAAACTTTTTCATATGTTACTACCTCGCATTTATTATATTTTTCACAAAGGGCGGAAGCACAAATGCACTATTATGTATTTCTGGAGAATAATATTTCGTATCTATATCTTCAAAGGACTTTACATTTAATGGATCATATATTTTCGATCCTAAAGTAAAAGTCCAAAGTCCACCCGGATATGTCGGTACTGTTGCAAGATAAAGACGCACAATCGGGAATAACTCCTTTAAATCCCTGTGTATATTTTTAATCAGATCTACATTGTAAAATGGCGACTCAGTTTGCGCTACAAATATACCATCATCCTTCAGTGCATCATAAACCATTTTATAAAATTGCCCGGAAAACAGACCTACAGCGGGACCAATAGGATCTGTTGAATCAACAATTATAACGTCAAATTCATTTCTATGTTCCTGGATGTATTTAATGCCGTCACATATCTGTATATCAGCTCTTTTGTCTTCTAAACCACAACTTATGGACGGTAAAAATTTCTTACTTACTTCCACTACTTTGTCATCAATTTCTGCTAATGTGGCTTTCTTTACAGACTTGTGCTTTAATACTTCTCTTATAGCTCCACCGTCACCACCACCAATTACCAACACCCTTTCCGGATTTACATGTGTGTTTAATGCCACATGGGTTATCATTTCATGATATATGAATTCATCTTTTTCATTGGTCTGTATTATATCATCTAAAGCTAACAGTGTTCCATACTGTGCTGTTTTATAAACGGCTATTTCCTGATAATTGGATTTACCAGAATATAAAACTTCTAATACTCGTACAGATATTTTCTGATCTTTTGTTTGATTTTCTGAAAACCACAACTCCATAATACCTCTCTCCTTACTGCATGTCCTTTGTTTTTATTAATATAATTATAACAAAAAAAAACTCATTTTACTACAATTTGCGAAGATATTCAATCTCTTCATCAGACAAATATCGCCATTGTCCTTCTTTTAATCCTTCTAAAGTAATATCTCCTATTGCAATTCGCTTTAGTGAAATAACAGGATGTCCAATTTTTTCACACATCTTTCTTATTTGTCTATTCTTACCCTCATGAATTTTTATTTCAACCAGAGATCTGCTATTAAAGATTTTAAGTATACTTATTTCTGCAGGTGACGTTACATAGTTATCAATTTTCAAACCGGTTCTAAAACGCCTCAAATCTTCTTCATCTGGAACGCCTTGCAAAGTAGCTAAGTACGTTTTTGTAATTTCATGGCTGGGATGGGTGAGCTTATATGTAAGTTCACCGTCGTTAGTTAAGATCAAAAGTCCTGACGTGTCATAATCCAGTCTACCTACAGGATATAATCTTTCTCGTTGATAACCTATAAGATCCATAACTGTTGGTCTGTTAAATTGATCTTTGACTGTTGTGATAAACCCTACAGGTTTATTCAATAGAATATATATTTTCTTTTTTTGCGGCTTAATTATTTTTCCGTTAACCTGAATTATATCCACGTCAGGATTTACCTTTACACCCATATCAGTAACAACACGTCCGTTTAATTTCACACAACCTTTTCGTATAAGCTCTTCACATTTTCTTCTCGAGGCAACTCCAGATTTTGCCATGTATTTTTGCAATCTTTCTAGCATAATAATCCTCTCTTACAATATTCTTTATAAATATATCTCTATAATTATACCAATTTTTCTTTGTATATATCAAGTAAACCTATTCTCTTTATACGATTCCTTATTTCCTCGGGATCTACTGAGTATAACCCCTGTTGTTTCATCCTTTCAAAGAACACTGAACCTGCAAAGGTATAGCGTAATTTTAATCCCTCACGAGTTTTAATATTTTCATTGGCATATGCGATAAGATCGCCTGTCGCAGTATTCCTTGGTAGCTCAAGAAGGGGTATTCCCATTGCAAGCCTTACACTGTTGTGACCTGCCAGGCTACCTGTTGCCATGGCTTCTGTATGACCTACAAATAATCCTGCCTTTTCTCCAGCACATAGTAGATTATCCACTCCCATTACTTTCATAGCATTATTTCTTGGTGCCATTGACAGATATCTTACAGAATTACCTTTACCGCCCGAATACGGATCTTCATAACGAGCCCTTTCTAAACCCGGAATCTTTCTGAGCTTTTCAAGAGGATAAAATGGTGTCATAAGCTTTGCATGACCTGTATCTAGCAGTATTATATTTTCAGCGTATTCTGGCAATGCGTATTGTTGGCATACTTTAAGGTCTAGTTTCCCTATATTAATATCTTCTTTGGGGACGGGTAAAATTACAACTCCATCCCTATTAAGTTTTTCTCGAATTTCTTCGCTCAGAGAGTCTTTATTTAATTTACAAGAACCACTAAAAGCACCATATACTTCATCGGCTCTCATCCCTAATATATCTTCTACCCCTGCCCTATAACTTATACTTACTCTAGGCCCAAAAGAAGGACATCTTAAAATACACATCGAACAACCATTACCGTACTTTAAACAGTTGCCCATGGGCCCTGTAGAGCCTGTGGTTTCAATAAACACATCACCTTTTATAGTTGATTCGTCAGCTAAAACCACAGATTTAATACTTCTTCCTTCCATCTCCACATCTACAGCTCTTGTCATAAGGCGGATATCAACACCTTTTTCCTCTAATATTTTCCTGACCATTGGCTCCACTTTTGTCACATCATATAGATTAGCATGTTGATGTCCAGGAAAGTTTATGTTAACATGTCTTGCTGCAGCATCCGTTATATTAATTAATTCTTCAGCACCAAGGGCTTTTATTTCCTCGGCACCCGTATATCTACCGTTATTTCTCATTATGCCACCCACAAGGCCTAAACCTGTTAACATATCGGTTTTTTCTAATAAAATAACTTCTGCTCCAGCTTTTCTTGCAGTAAGTGCAGCAGCGCACCCCGCCCATCCTCCTCCTATTATTACTACTCTAATCATGTAAAACTCTCCTTTCAATGAGTCTTCTCACATCAACTTGAACTTTACATGTTTTTACATTAATTTCATCCAACGTTATTTGACAGCTGCCACATACTCCTTCTCCACAACACATAGTCTGATTATTTGAAACTGCTAACATAACTTTTGGATTATATATGTCAATATAATTTAATATGTTAATGTGTTGTTCGTCAGATCCGCCGCTATACACAAAATTTAAATTTTGTTCAGCAATCAAATTTTGTAGAAGTTGCTGTCCGGAAAAAGACAATAAATCTGCATGATAGATTTCTTTACAATAAGGCCGTATATCATCCGTTATGATATCCTTGCCAATTTTCCCTTCATCCACTATAACAACGATATTATTGTGTTGATTAGCTAACTTTTTTACAAGTAAAAGTCCTGGAGCTTGAGCAATACCTCTTAAGATGATAAGTGCGTTTTGATTTTTGAGAGCTTTTACATACTTTAATCCAAAAAGTCCATTCCAATATGGACCTCTTATTATTACTTTTTTAGAGTTCTTATTTAAAACTTTTGTCTTGGGGCCCAAAACCTGAACAGCAATTTTGATAGTATGCTTTTGCAAATCAGAATCCATAATCGATATAGGTGTATCAAAATATGAGACTGTATCTTCTGGCCTTAAAAATATATAAGAACCAGGTTGTGAAAGTTCTCTTGACAATATGCTGTTGACGCTTAACTCCATCATAAATGCATTGTCGCTTATAGGAGTAATGGAAATAACATCAGATACATATGTAATTCTATTGCTTTTGCTCTTATAACCGGCCCACACATATTCTTGATAAATGCATACCCCTCTCCAATTGCAATCACAAAAAGCCTTGCCTTGTAACTGTGAACACGTAAGACATTCACCAACTTCTGCTAAATAGCAAGGGCAGTATTCACTTCCAGCATCTACACATTCAAGCCTTTTCAACGCATTCACCTCCAGTAAACAGCTCTAGTTATTAATTTATGAATGCGCCGAATTTTTGTTACAAAAAAAGTCCTTTAAGGACTAAATAACATTTTTAATCAAATCTCTTATATTTGGTTTGTTGTATTGAACATGAATAGAAGCCAATAAATTAACTTTTGCTAGTTTATCTTCTCCAATATAAATAGTCCCATAACCAATTATTGAATCCTTGGAAATTGGCGCATATATATATGCGGGAACCATAAAATTTATTCTAAAAAGGTTTATTTCTTCGTTTTTAACAGGTAAATAAACATCTGAAGAAGCATATAACGATATATGCTGCTGTCTACCATTATATACACGTATAGTTTTTAATATTTGTCCTTTTGAAATTATTTTTCTATAACTATAATTATCAAAACTATAATTTAAGAGATTTTCCGTATCCTTCCAATCATCAGGATCATTAAGTGTAACTACGATTAACTGCATACCTTTCCTTGTGGCAGATGTAACAAGGCATCTGCCGGCTTTTCTAGTATAACCGGTTTTTACTCCATCTGCACCTGGATATTTCCACAACATCTTATTATGGTTGGTAAAATATCTATATTCATTATTACCATAGGATACTGACTTGTTTTTTGTGGATACTATTTTAGAAAAAATGGGATTTTTCAATCCATACGCCGTTATAATTGCTAGATCTCGTGCCGTGGTATAGTGATTATCAATACCCGCATCTAAGCCATGTGGATTATCAAAATGGGTATCATATGCACCTATGCTCAAAGCTTTAGCGTTCATCATCTGAACGAACTCACTTAAGTTTCCACCTATGTGTTCAGCAACAGCAATGGCTGCATCATTTCCCGACTCCAGCATAACCCCATATAGTAAATCTTCCAGTCGAATTTTTTCGTTAGGTTTAAGGTATATCTTTGATCCCTCAACACAAGCAGCCTTTTGTGAAATTCTGACAACATCATCTAATCTTCCTTTTTCGATCGCAAGTATTGTGGTCATAATTTTAGTAGTACTTGCCATTGGAAGTCTAAGATCCTCATTCTTGGCATAAAGAACCCTTCCTGTCTTGGCATCCATAACTACAGCAGCTTTTGCACTTATTTTAGGAATATCCTGGCCTGCATAAACTGTATTGTATCTAAAAAGGATTACCCATAGAAAAAAGCATAAATATATTATTTTCTTCTTCATTAAATCACCTGTTATGATACAACTGTTGTATTAGTTTTTTTTGTTTTTAAATTAAAAAATTCCTGAATATCATCTATCAAAGCTGGTATTAAATCAATGATTTTATCTGCTGTTACATTGGTATCAACAGGTAATAATTTTATCTGGCCCTGCCCTACTACTAAAAAAGCTATGGGTTTGACTGTAACACCTGCACCACTTCCACCTGCAAAAGGCTTTTGGTAAGCCATCTTATCTGAACCTTCTGACTGATTAGACTGCTGCTCACTTTCATTTTTTTTCTTCTGTTTTTGTACTTCGTACTCGCCACCACCTGCAGCGTAACCAAAGCTCAACTTTGAAATAGGTATAATCACTGAACCATCAGGCGTTTCAACGGGATCTCCCACAATCTTATTTACGTCAACCATATCTTTCAAACTTTCCATTGTTGTTTTCATTAAACCTTCTATTGGATGCTCGCTCATTTTTCAAACCTCCCAGTAATATCAAAAATCCTCCAATAATAATGTGACCTAATCTTATCACAATTATACTATTGGCAAATAAATCAAACCTTAATTCGTTAAAATCAGGTTTAATGCTTACTGCAGGAACATCTGTGAATTTTATGTAAGACGAAGTTAATGCTAAAATTGTATTAATAACAGTATATAAAAACCCTGCAAAAATGGCAGTTAAAGCAGCATCATAAAGCCCTAACTGTATAAATATATCTATCTTATTTATGTATGTCCTTTTTGTTATGTAGTTTATAGCTTTTAGATATTTAATATATAGTTCGAATATATCACTTAACATTTCCCTCATTCGTTTATAGCTTACTTGCTTTTTTCTCTTTTTATTTAATAAAATAGGAAATATATATTTCAATATTATATTGTATCTTAATTCATTGCTATCTTTCCGAAATAAAAAATCAAGATAATTAACTTCAACTTTTGCAATTTTCAAAAAATATAGGTTAACAGAAAAAAGTATTGAGTCATTATTTTTAACCCTTTTAAGACCGAGATTAAATTTCAACGGTGTAAAAAACATTAACAAAAATAATAATAAAACTAGCAAAATATACAAATAAAGTCCTCCTTTCAAAGAAAGTATGGACTTTATTTTAGTAAATTATTCTAATTTTTTTAAGTCATCAATGCTCTGTAAATTAAAACACCTTAAAAATTCTTCCGTAGTCCCATACAATATAGGATGACCGATGGTATCCAATCTGTCTACTTCCATAATAAGGTCTTTATCCAACAATGTAGCAATGGCTTTATCGCTTCTAACACCTCTTATTTCTTCGATTTGCTGTCTTGTTATAGGTTGGTTATATGCAATTATTGCCAAAACTTCCAGAGCAGCTTGCGATAATTCAAGCTCCTTTTCCATCCTGTAAAATTCAGATATATATTTATGAAACTCAGGGTTTGTACACATTTGATAGCCGTCGTTCAATTTTGATATCATGATACCCCTTTTTTTTACCTTGGCTTCTTCATTTATTTGATCTATAAGCAAATTCAATCTTTTTTCATCTAATGAAAAAAAATCTATTAAATCTTTCTTTGAAATTTTAGAACCGGAAATAAAAAGTATACCTTCTATGATGCCTTTCAATTCGTCATCCGTCATTTATAACACCTCTCAAAATAATATCACCAAAAATTTTTTCTTGTATAGCACATAATTGGTTTAACCTGAGCATTTCTAATATGGCTAAAAAATATGCTATAATTTCACTTTTTTCATTGGATAAACTCACAAGGTAAAAAAAAGTTATTGTCTTTTTTATACTAATGATTCGCTTTAAATATTCTATCTTCTCTTCCACATTTAAAGGTTTTATATTTTTAATATGATCTAATGTAAACTGTTTTTGCCTTGCACTAATATTGTTCTTTTTTATAACTTTCGCATAAACATTTTTCAACTTTTCTACAGGAATTTTTTTTAACCTTACCTTTGATACGGCGAAATCATCTGAAAAAATAGTTTTATTTCTGTAAAATATCTTTCGAGATTTATATTTATTAACTAACGCTTGTGCATAAGATTTATATTTTTTATACTCAATCAATTTCTGCCTAAGAGCTTCTTTCGAATCAACTTCATCGATGCTCAATTGTATATTATTATTATCATTAGGAAGTAAGCTTTCAGACTTTAGCTTTAATAACGTAGATGCCATTAACAAAAATTCACTCGCCAGATCCATATCTATGGATTCCATGGTGCTAATATAATCGATATATTGATCTGCAATACTCGTTATAGAAATATCAACGATATCAACTTTTGCCTTTTCTATAAGATATATAAGTAAATCCAAGGGGCCTTCGAAATTCTCTAATTTTACCACATACTCCAACTTAAAACACCCTCATACGATTGATATAATCGATCTTAATCCAAAGTCTACAAGATTCACCAACGGTCCCATTACCCTTGATATAATACCTGTGAACAATAAAATAAGAAGTAATATTTGACCAAAATTTTCATATTGTTCTAAGACATAAGAATATCTATAAGGTAAAAGCGAATATAGTATCTTGGAACCATCTAAAGGCGGAACTGGGATAATATTAAATACGGCCAAGACAATATTATAAATATATAGTTGATGCAAAATTGGTCCTATTACCACCAACTCATAACCACCAGCGTATATTATTAAAAGGCTGACAAAAGCCATTAAAACATTCGAGAGAGGTCCTGCAATTGCTGTAAGAAATTCCCCTTTTTTTACATCCTTATAATACATAGGATTTATCGCAACAGGCTTTGCCCATCCAAATCCTATTATCCAAAGGGTAAGAAAACCTACGGGATCTATATGTGCCAGGGGATTTAAAGTCAATCTCCCCTGTGCTTTTGGAGTGGGATCACCTAATTTATATGAAACTACAGCATGAGCATATTCGTGAAACGACATAGCCAGTAAAAGTGCAGGTATACGGTATAAGTATATTAAAATATCCACAAAATTCCCCTCACTTTATTTAAAGTACTATTATTATACAATCTGTATTATTTTAAATCAAGGCTTTGTTTTTGGTTTAAACAATATGCTGAATATATAACCAAAAACCACTGCAGCACCCAGTCCACCCGCACTTGCTTGAAATCCTCCTGTTAATACTCCTATCAATCCTTCTTTTTTTATGGCTTTTATTGTACCCTGTACGAGAGAATGCCCAAACCCTGTCAGCGGAATTGTAGCTCCTGCACCGCCAAAATCCACCAAACGTTGATATATACCTAATCCACTTAAAACAGCTCCCGCCACCACATATACCACAAGTACTCGGGCGGAAGTCAATTTAGTTTTGTCTATAAGAATTTGGGCTATCACACAAATAAAACCTCCTACTACAAAGGCTTTTAAATAATCCATAAAATCACCTCATTTCGATTGTTACAGCATGAGCAATACCAGGAATAGACTCTCCTTGCTGACTGCTTGTTGTTGAAAGCAATGCTCCTGTAGCCATAAAGAGCACTCTTTTAAAAGTACCTTTTTTTATTTCTGTTAAAATATAACCATTTAAAACTACTGCTGAACACCCACAACCGCTACCACCGGCATGGGTATCCTGTCTCTCGCAATCATATATTTCAATTCCACAGTCGGTATAAATATTGCTAATATCTATGCCATCTTTTTTTAATAGTTCCAAAGTTAAATCCTTGCCTATTTTTGCCAAATCTCCGGTTATAATTAAATCATAATCATCAGGGCCAAAACCTGTGTCACTAAAATGAGTTTTAATAGTATCAACAGCGGCGGGTGCCATAGCTGCTCCCATATTGTTGGCATCTTTTATACCCAGGTCCAAAACTCTACCTGTTGTTATATAAGTTATATATGGACCATCACCAGAAGACGAAAGAACAGTGGCCCCAGCACCTGTAACCGTCCATTGAGCCGTTAAAGGCCTCTGCGTGCCCAATTCCAGAGGAAACCTATACTGTCTTTCGGCTGATGAAAAATGACTTGATGTAGCTGCAATCACATAATCTGCAAAACCACCATCTATAAGTAATGCTCCAAGACTTAATGATTCACTCATTGTAGAACACGCGCCATATAGACCAATATAAGGTATTTGGAGTTGCCTTGCCGTAAAACTCGACGAAATTATTTGATTCAAAAGATCTCCTGCCAAAAGATAGTCTACGTCGGCAGTAGTTATCTTGGCTTTTTGCATTGCCAGTATTATAGCGTTTTGTAGCATCTTACACTCAGCTTTTTCCCAGCATTTTTCCCCTAGATAATCATCTTGCTCTATTTGGTCAAAATATTCCTTTAAAGGTCCATCACCTTCTTTTGGACCAACTACCGATGCATATGCAATGATAGAAGGTGGATTTTGCAATTTAACCGTCTGTTTGCCTATTTTCTTGACTGCCATAATAATATCACCTCTCTGCTTTTAAAATTTATCAACCAGATAGTATATCAAACCGATTATTGCCGCTGTACTTATTCCAAAAACAATAACAGGACCTGCAATTTGAAACATTCTGGCACCAACACCAAATACCAATCCTTCTCTTCTAAATTCTATAGCAGGTGATACAACAGAATTAGCAAACCCCGTTATAGGCACAATAGACCCTGCTCCAGCTCTTTTACCAAGCAGATCATACCAGCCTAAACCGGTAAAAAAAGCGCCTAAAAATACCATTATAATTGAAACAGGTGTTCCGGCATCTTTAGGATTCATACCCTTTGATATAAAGTAATTCAAAAAAAACTGCCCCAGTACACATATCAAACCACCAACAGTAAATGCCCAGACTATATTCTTTAATAATGTGGGTTTAGGTTCTTTTTGATTGACTAGTTTTTGATATTCTTTTTCATCAATAACCTGCTTTGTTCTATCCATAAATAACACCTTCCTTAAACACCGGTATAATAATGAGCACCAGAAGGTGCCCACTGTTAAAAGTTATTATTATCCACCCTATACGCCACTTCAATATTCGCCTTATATTCCACTATTTTGCCATCCTTTACATTTGCCGTTTGATTTTTTACTTCAATTCCAGAAATATTCTTTATTGTCTTGGACGCTTCTTGTACAGCTTTTTGTATAGCATCATCCCAACTAATAGTTGAATCACCTACTATATTTAAGACATTTACAACAGCCACTGTGATACCTCCTTTAATTGTGATACATTTATATATTTTGTTATTGCAATTAAAACTATTCATTATTGACTAAGCTACTAAATTATAAAAAGGATTATAAAAGAATGCCTTTAACATCTTTTATAATCCTCTGATGTAACCAATCTAGCCTTTTCAGGTATTTTAGTATTAGATTTGTTTATATAATAGAACCATGTGGTAGTACCTAATATGGTTAATAATAAAATTATTAAAACAGATTTCCATTTAAAATTATTCCTCATAAACAACCACCTCTGTGATTATTATGAGATTCTAAAAAATTTTTATTCAAAATGCTTTAATCCTGGCATAGCTCCTTTCTTAACTTAGTCAATATTTTCTTTTCCAGTCTTGAAACTTGAACTTGTGAAATTCCTAATGCAGCTGCTATTTCAACCTGCGTTTTTTCCTGAAAATACCTCATAATTATTAAATTCTTTTCTGATTCGTCTAAAGAGTTTAAAACATTTTTTAGAGCTATTCTATCCACTATACTTTCATCAATTTGATCACTGCTTATTATTGTATCCATCAACACTTTTGATTCGTCTTCGTTTACATAATCATATAAATAGTCAACTGACGAACTGGAATCAATAGCCATAATAATGTCATCTACAGGGAGATGTAATTCATCAGCTATTTCGTTTATTGTAGGATCTCTATTAAGCTTTTTTGCCAAATTATCTCTAACGTATTTTACTTTGGTTGATGTTTCTTTTAATGAACGGCTTACTTTTATCATGCCATCATCTCTTAAAAATCGTTTTATCTCACCCATAATTATTGGTACAGCATATGTAGAAAATTTTACATTATAATTACAATCAAACTTTTTTATAGCTTTTATAAGTCCAACACAACCTATCTGTACCAAATCTTCTGCATCATAACCCCTATTATAAAATCTCTTTACTATGCTCCATACCAATGCCATGTTGTTGTTAATTATAGTTTCTTGAGCCTTTTCATCACCTTGCTGGGCTTTTTTTAGATATTCTCTCAATACTTCATCAGGCATTACAGAGGAACCATCGGACATTGTCTCAACTCCTTCTGATCCTCTTGGTCATCACAACCTTGGTACCTTTGCCCAATTCTGAATAAACATCTAAACTGTCCATAAAAGTCTCCATAATAGTGAATCCCATACCGGAGCGTTCTAATTCAGGTTTTGTTGTAAATAATGGCTTTCTCGCTTGAGCAACATCTTCAATACCTTTACCTTCATCAATGACCTCGATTTCTACCGTATCATCGTCTAAGAGCCTTGCAATCATTTTTATATAGCCATTTTTTCCTTCATAACCATGTATTATAGAGTTGGTAACAGCTTCTGAAACAGCTGTTTTAATATCCGCAAGCTCCTCAATAGTCGGATCTAATTGAGATACAAAAGCAGCAATTACTATTCGAGCAAAGGCTTCATTTTGAGACTTACTCATGAACTCTATTTTCATTTCGTTTTTTATACCCATTTAAGTTCCCCCTCGTCCCTAATTATTTTAAATAGCCCTGAAATGTCAAAAATTTTTCTAACCTGTGGATTAACATTTACTACAGCTAAATCTATCCCCATCGACTTTAATATTTTGTATCTCCCTATTAATACGCCAATCCCGGAACTGTCCATAAAATTTAATTTTTTCATGTTCAATATTACTTTATCATAGTTTTTCCCTCTAATACTTTCATCTATCTGCTCTCTAAATATTTCAGATGTATGATGATCTAACTCACCTTCTATAGATATAAGGAGCGTACTATCATATTCATTAATATTTAACAACATATCTTGCCTCCCTCCTTTAAGAAATATATTCTACATAAGTATGTAATTTCCTGCTATTAATGTAAAAAATCTCTCATATACGAGAGATTTTTTATATCCAATCACCTAAAATTCGCATGTAATAATCTATAACACCTGCTTTTTTAACAGATCGATCAGAAACCAACGGCAATCTGGAAATTTCTATACCATTTTTATATACAACTATTTCACCTATTTTTTCTCCTCTTCGTATTGGTGCTATGATTTTCTGCGGTAATATAATTTTCTTTTTTATGCTTTCATCTTCACCTTTTCTGATAAGTATGTTTGAATTATTTGATGCTATAGCATTAACTTTATCTATCAACCCTTTTTCAACTTTTATCTCCTCTATAACCTGACCTTTGTCAGCAACTTTATAAGATTTATAATTGGCAAATCCATAATCCAATAATTTTGACGCTTCATTAAACCTATGCTTAGAATCGGGAGCTCCAAATACTACAGCTATTAACCTCATACCATTCCGTAAAGCCGTTGCCGACAAACAAAATCCCGCTTCATCCGTTGACCCTGTTTTTAAGCCATCTGCTCCCTTATAAAATCTAACAAGCTTATTGGTATTAGCCAAACCAAACTTTCCACCTCTTAAACTATCCAGATATATCTTTGTCCATCTCAGGACACCTGGATGCTTTGTTATCAACTCCCTGGACATAACTGCCACATCGAATACACTGGTATAATGATCTTTTTCCGGAAGTCCTGTACAATTTGTAAAGTGTGTATTTTTTAATCCCAGTTCTTTTGCTTTTTTATTCATCAT
Source organism: Caldanaerobius fijiensis DSM 17918 (assembly GCF_900129075.1). Taxonomy (NCBI): domain Bacteria; kingdom Bacillati; phylum Bacillota; class Clostridia; order Thermoanaerobacterales; family Thermoanaerobacteraceae; genus Caldanaerobius; species Caldanaerobius fijiensis. The sequence continues at coordinate 139,826 of NZ_FQVH01000002.1, read as the reverse complement.
CTTTACAAACATTTCTTCAGTGCCGGCAATATATTCAGCCAAGGCAACTGTAGCATCATTTCCAGACGCAATAGCTACTGCTTTCATCAAATCGTCTACTGTCATTTCTTCCCCTGGTGCTAGATAAATCTGAGAACCGCCCATATCACTGGCATGCTCGCTGGCCGTTACCATATCAGTTGTTTTTATTTTGCCAGAATCAATTGCTTCCATAAAGAGTATCATACTCATTATTTTCGTAATACTGGCCGGTGGCAATCTCTTGTGGGCATTGTTTTCATATAATACTTTCCCGCTTCCGGCATCCATTAAAATAGCCGCTTTTGATGTAAATTTAAAATCAATCGTCTCCTCATTTACTGTATCATTTTGAGCAAAAGCAAATTGGGACGCATTAAAAGACATTATCATAACAAGGGCAATAGTCAAAATACACTTAATGCGCTTCATTAACTTTCCTCCTAACTTTTACTTTTATATTCAATATTTATATTGCCCTTGCAGTTTAAATTTATTACAACACAGTTTAAATAAAGCGACAGCATGTCAGGCGAATTATATAAGACGCCTAAATTGCATACACAATAAGCATGGGAACCATATATGCTTCTATAAGCGATCCTATAACTATAAGTCCACATATTAGCAAGGAGGTAATGGTGTATTGCATAAATCCATCCCAGTACCTATTTAGGTATATCTTTCTATTCTTAATGGTGCGAGCAGAAAAAAGTATGCCATTAACACTTAACATAAGAAAACCTGGGATTATAAATACATTCTGTGGAAAGATAGCTATACTGGAAAGTGCTATGCCCTTCATTGACAATGCGTCTATTAAAAATCCTACCGTATAACCAATTAAAAAACCTTTAAATAAAAGCAATATAATTATAACCGGGATGCCAAATACTGTTGCCCCAGATATCCAGAATGTAAAAAACAGAATAAGGTTATTTTGTAGTGAAACCTTAAAAATATGCTGGTTGTCCAAATTTTGAGTTTTGAATGTCTCTAAAAAACTATTGAAATATTGAAGAAGGTCTTTCTTTTGTCCCTCATCAAGGGCTTTTATGGAAAAGCTACCTGTTGTTATTCCTATAGCCAGGCAAACAATACATATAAGGTATAAAATGCCATTTTGCCTTATATCGTTTTTGATACTATTCCCAAGTTTTTTTGACAAACTACTCATCCTCCCGGCATGTATTCTATATAAATACTATGCCAGCTCATATATTTATATGACCATATACACCTCCGCCACCTGCTTTTATGGAAACGGCCCCTTTTCTAGCTCTAATAATATTTTCCGCAGCTTTTTTGCCTGCAACTTTCTGTATTTCATCAAATGAAGCATTATGAAGTACGTACAATTCACTATGAAAATAATCTAATAGCTTATCCCGTGTAACTTTGCCAATACCCGGGATAAATTCTAACGGCATATTATAAATGTATTTAGGCCTAAAAGTTGGATGAATCACTTCTTGATCTTTTATGGTCATTAAACGATCTAAAACACCTATAACTACCTCTGTGCTACCACACTTATTACATCGATGTTGAGGAGGTTGACCATCGACAACCATGTTACATTTAAGGCAATATGTCCGATGATATTTGCCTAATCTCGGATCAAGCCCATAATTAGCAATTATTTTTCTACCCTCACGATTTTGTAATACCATAAGTAATTCGGCAAAAGTGGGCTTTATCATATAAAATATATTAAATTCTCTGGCAATCTTATTCAATGAGTGAGCATCTGAATTACTTAAAAAAACCTTCGAATTCAATTCCTTAAGCATATCGGCCATATTTGAATCGGCACTTAGACCCAGCTCTATAGCGTAAATTTTATCATAATACTTATCAAAGGTCCTGGTAAGAGAATCGGTACAATTACCATATAAGCTTTTAAAAGGCGTGAAGACATGAGCCGGTATAAAAATGCCATCGTGATCTAATACAGCTTTTACTAGTTCTATTATGGACAGATAACATCTTTGTGTGCTTAAATTTATATTTTTTATATAATTCTTTATATACGAGGCAAATGCGGTTATTTGGCTTAACCCCGGGAAAAAACAAAGACAATGTGCTACTCCATCACCCACCGTTAATTCCAACTCTGCACCGACTATGACGGTTGTTTTACCGCAACGAAACCCTCCATCCTGAAGTTCGTCCATAAGGCCTTTATATATTAATTCCTTTATCTCGCTTAATACTGAAGGAACAAGACAATCCACAATTCCTACAATATTGATTCCCTTTTTTAATTCGCACTCTTTTATCGTGTTCAAAAGTGTTAAATCGCGAGAAGCAGTTATTTTAACAACTTTTTCTTTACTGGAACCAATGTGAACATGAAGATCTGCTGAAAAGTTATTCATAGTTTACCCCCGTCAACCTAATGGCATAATGTATTCCTATTATAGTTTTTGCATCTTTAAATTCTCCTCTCTTCAACATCTGAGCAGCATCTTCTAATTTTAAGTGTTCAATTCTTATAAATTCATCATCGTCAGGAGCTATTTGACCTTTTTTCAAATCAGTAGCGTAATATAAAAATATTTTCTCATTAGAAAATCCAGGAGTTGTATAAAATTCACATATATACTGCCATTTGTCTGCAGTATATCCGGTTTCTTCTTTTAATTCCCTGATCGCACAATTTAGCGGATCCTCATTTTCTATTTTCCCCGCAGGTATCTCAAGTAAATCACCTTCAATGGCCTTTCTAAACTGTCTTACCATTATTAAACTTCCATTGTCCACTGCAATAATAGCTACGGCTCCCCTGTGTTCAACAACTTCCCTCAGCGATGTTTTGCCATTTTCCAACTCTACCTGATCAACTCGAAGATTTAAAATCTTCCCTTTATAGACATATTCTGATTTAAGAGTTTTTTCTCTAAACATGTAAATTTCCTCCTGTTTTGTATTTTTTATACGCTGCTAAAACCGTTGCGGCACAGCTATTAAAGAATTCAGGTTCTTCAGCATACCCTCTCCCCATCGTAGAAAAATTATAATTAAAATACTTATTAGCGTCGGCTAAAAATGAACCATCTTCATAAATCACATTATGTTTTTCGTCTATATGAGATTCTTTTATTTGAGAGTGCACATAATCCATTTTTCTCTTATCCATTTTGGGTATCACAACCGTGCAACTGGTTTTGGCTATCTCACTTAAAACCGTTATAGTGTGATGACTTATTCCTTTGTGCCTTAGACGCTTATCGCCAAACTGGATACGAGGTATCAGATAAGGAATTCCTCCTAAGGTATTTACGGCATCAATTATATATCCTTGCTCTATTCCTGAAAAGCCATACTTTGTACCTGTTCCGGCGATTCCTGGCCCCATCATTATCAAAGTAATATCCGCTTTTGATACGGCGTATGATGTAATAAGGCCTGTATATACATTTATAGCATCAAAATCCCCGCCGAAAGCATTTCCTACAGTAATAGTAGCATTTAGTATACCATCTTTTTTTAATTCTCTGACCACATTGCTAAAACTTATAGGTAGTGCTGCACCATCTGTCATTATATATGAAATTTTTATATCCCTGTCTAAGTATTTTAAGGCAATACACGAGGGTGCTAGCATGCTATGAAGCTCTCCTATTATCACAGGCATGCCATTTAATGTAGTAAATTTATTAAATTTATCGTGATATTGGCTCTGTTGCTCTTCTACAGCCATAACCTTTAACTGCATTGGAGTATACCGTAATTTCATAATATGCCCCTTGTTATCTATATCCCTTTCAGGTCGACTATAATTTGTTATAACAAAGTGATATCCTCCAGATCCAAGACCCAGTGACACAGCTGTAGTATTTAGAACCACTGTATCACCGCACCCTATATTTCCTGTTAAATAATTATAATTAATAGCCTTATATTTCTCTCCGGCTATTTCTACTGTTAAAATAGATATAGCTTCATCTAGCATATTTACCTCTAAAACCTTTCCCAGTTTTATTTCTATCATAAGTACACCTCACTCAAAAGCAAGTATGTTTAAAGCCTTATAAGTGGCCTCATCTATTAGATGCGTATAAGGTAATCTTTTGTCTTTTTTGAATTTTAACAATGCATTCTTTAAATCCTCTTCATATATTCCATCAACAGGCCCTTTATAATATCCTAATCTCTTTAACCTGATCTGTACTTGCATAATAGCTGAATTTCTATCGCCAGGTCTAAACTCCACATAACCATGACCCAAAGGACCATATGGTCCACCTACGATGACTACCAATGTTCCAATTTTTACATGCGAATACAAATCTTCTACGTCAGTGTTTCTCATTCTAAAACATCCATGAGATGCTGCCCAACCTATTGAACCGGGCTTATTAGTTCCATGTATACCGTACTTACCAAAAGGTACGTCTAGGCCCATCCAACGAGTTCCAAAGCCTCCACCCCAACTATCTTTATGTATTATTTTGAATGAACCAATAGGCGAAGGCGTTTCTGGTTTTCCTACAGCAACTAAGTATCTTTTTACAATTTTATTGCTATCGATATCAATTAAATAAAGAGTTACTTCATCTATATCAATAAGAATCATATAATCATTTTTAGTAGCAGGTAGATATTTTCTACTGTATTTTGAAACGTAATTTGCATTAATTCCAACAGTAAAAAAAAACATCAGTACTATAACCATAACCCACTCCAATTTTCTCATAAGGACGCCCCCTACCATTTCAACTTCTATATTATTTTACATATCAGGGAGCACCAAATAGACCTATATTCTACCTAATTCATCGAAAAATTTTAATATAGAATTACTCTCAATTAATTTTGTTATAGAATACTTTTCTGCTATAATTTGCAGCAAAATCAACAACAATGCAATTATTAATCTAATATCAAAACTAAAAGAAATTGCCGTGTATACACCTACAACCGATCCCAATAAATTTGACCCTGTATCTCCTAACATCGAAAAAGCTTTTATATCCCTAGGAAAGTAAGCTGCCACAAAACCCATTACTGGAATCAATAACCATATATTTTTATGCGCAAAAATAGCAAATAGAACAAATAAAAGAATAGAGACCTTTAGAGCTCTCCCAGGACGCAAATCCATTAAATTTAATGTATTAGTAAATAAGGCAATTAAAACGGTATTAATAAATATATCTATGTATGTACTTGATACTATAACAGATATAAAAAGTGCTGTAAGAAAACCTATAACGGCTTTTAATCCCCCTGTAGTCATATGATAGTGTATAAGCTCTTTTATGTGCCCTTTAAAGCCTTTAACACCTTTTTGCCCTATCAAATCGTCCAATAATCCAACTAAAGCCATAAAAACAGCACTTAATATTACAACGATAACCTTTATATCCTTTGAGATAAAATATAAAATTGTTCCTACCAAAATAACCACAGGGATAGCTGCGATACCCATTCCTGTAGGTATATTCTGCCCTTTATAATTGACACAGGTACAATTCAATTCAACAAACATGCTTTCAATTAAAGGTATAAATAAAAGCGATAACAAAACGCTTAATATAAAAAGCAACAAAAAAATTATCAATGTCATACATTTATCGCCTTCTTCACCAAAGTAATAAATATCTCTTTGAATTGAACACCCCTGTGCAAAAATCCTTTTAGATCTCTTGCGGTCTCATTATGAGCCATATTCACATCTACCTCTTTTATGCGATACCCCTTGCGCAGAATATCAATAGTCATACCTACTTCTATTCCAAAGCCGTGAGAAAAAGGCATTAAATCTTTTATAACGACTTTCTTAAAAGCCCTTTGACCAGATAATACGCTGTGTATATATTTTCCCGTAAGCGCCTTTACTCCATATCTTGATAAACTTTTTACCAAACCAAATCCGCCTTTTTTAGTACTTTTTGGAAATCGAGCGATAGTGACATCTGCTTCATCATTTTTGATCGGATTGATTAACTTTATCGCTTCTCTAGCACTACTACCTAAATCGGCGTCGAGAAACACTATAATATCGCCATTGGCGTGTTTTATTCCTTCTTGCAATGCCTCGCCTTTACCCCTATTGGGCATAAGATCGATGACCTTAACGCCAAATCTTTTCGCTATATCAGAAGTATCATCTGTAGAACCATCATTTATTATTATAATTTCACAGTCTTCTATTTCTAGCAAACTTTTAATCGTATCAGCAATACGCTCTCCCTCATTATAAGCGGGTATCAAAATACTTATCACATTCTCACCTACTTTGAATTGTTTATATCTGGCAGCAAGCCAGAAGTAGCAGACTTTTTGATACCGTAATTGCCAGGTTCATTTTTTATCGCAAATACCAGGGCTGTTTTACCATATATTAAATCTATATCATCTACAGTAGATAATCTTAATTTTTTATAATAATCTATATACGAAAATGTTACATCTGATCTTTCAATACCTATTATTGGCACATTCTGTTGTTTTAAAAGTTTTATCAGTGGTATATCAATTAATTCAGGATAGTTTGTTTTTTGTAAACTTCCACCACAGATGATAACATAGTCAGGCTGAACGTTAAAATACCCTGAAAAATCTATTACACCTTCACTTTTCAAAAAATTTAATACGTCTATATCAACTTTTTTGGTGAGAGCCTGATTTATTTTTTCCACTACATATTGGACCACTTTGTCTTGAGATATATTTTCACCTTTAATTGCAGCGTAATTAATAATTTCCTGTTTTTTTACATCATCATTTATCAAAATATATGGATAAATACGAATTTCACTGACTACATTACCACCAGCACTTTTAATGGTAGATTTTATGCCTGTATACAAATAATCATCATTGGTCTCTATTATTGCTATATTCAAGTCTTTCAACTTTCCTTCGATCAAGCGCGGGTATACTGCATTTATAAATGAATCGTTTAATTTTAATTGAGCATTAAGGTCCTTTATTTGATTTTTAAGATTATTATTTTCGTTCGAAAATTGATTGAATTTTTTCTCAAGTTCATTGATCAATGAATCCTGTTGCTGTACAAATATATCTTGTCCATCTAACATAAAGCCAATATAAATCCCTATTCCTAATGCCATAAATATTGCCGCAATAGTAATAACATAATATTTTAAGTTAATAAACATCTAAATCCTCCTATAAACCAAAAATTAATTTGATTCTTAAAGCTATAATTTTTAATAACTGCTGCATAGGTGTAGATATCATACTTATCACTATTATAGGCATCAATGCAGATAATAAAAGCCCAACTATATAACTTAATTTTAAATTGCTTCGATATAATTTGTTAACACCTTTAGCATCTACTAATTTTGAGCCAATCTTCAACCTTACCAAAAAAGTACTGGCCATACCCTTTCGCCCTTTTTCTAAAAAGTCTATCATACTCGAATGACTCCCAACTGCAACTATCAAATCCGCCCCTTTTTCATAAGCCAATAACATAGCAATGTCTTCACTCGTACCTGGTGCAGGAAATACATGGGCATCCAATCCAAGTTCTTTAACCCTTTTAAGTCCCGGCGCTCTCCCATCCGGATAAGCATGAACTACAATTTCTTTAGACGATAATAAGCCTTTATCGCTAACGCTGTCCATATCTCCTACAACAATATCAGGTTTGAAACCAAATTCCAACAAAGCATCTGCTCCACCATCTACCCCGATCAAAACAGGTTTCACTTCCTGAATATAATATCTAATTGTCATTAAATCTTCTTTATATTCTTTTCCCCTTACTACTACTAATACATGCCTATTGCGTATACGGGTCTTTATAGGTGGAATCGGAATATTTTCAGTGATAAAGTATTTTTCTTTCTTCGCATAATCAAGAGTATTTTCGATAAACTTATCTAATTCTTCTTCTAAGTTTTTTTGAGCTTCCTGTTGCATGTAATTAATTACTTCACTTGTTAGAACCATGCCCTTGGCAATCACATTGCCATTGTAATAAACCTCATTATCGATGATTTCAATTTCGTCTCCATTTTTCACGATATCAAAAATACCTGTTCCTACATTGTCTAACATAAATATGCCCGCTTTGTGTAGTATTTTAGGCCCCTGGTTTGGATACTTACCGGATATAAACCTGCTGGCATTTATAACTGCTTTCACCTTGGCATCCACCAGCGATTCCGCCGCTACCTCATCTATATCACAATGATCTATTATGGCAATTTCTCCAGGTTTCAATCTTTTTACTAAATTCTTTGTTTTTTTATCCAACTGAGCTCTTGCTTTTATATACATCTTACTTCCTCCATATCATAATCAATAAAATTATATCACAAATATAGATAGGTTAAAATAACTACAAACAAAAAATAGAACCACTAAATGGTTCTATTTCCATAATTTTTTTACTGTGACACCTCTAAAATAATATTTTATTATATCTTCTGCAGAAAATCCTCTTTTTGCCATAGTATTCGCACCCCATTGTGACATTCCAACGCCATGACCCCACCCTTTTCCTGATATAATAAAACCATTATTTGTTGTTTTTATATCGGTAATAAGTGTGGACCTGAACTTATCAGGATTAAGGGCTAATCTTAACTCTGGGCCACCAATTAATGTGTCATCTATTTTAAAAACTTCTGCTCTACCCGAAGGCCCTTTTTTAACAATTTTTATAGATCTGACATCACTCACGTTATATCCCAATGTCTTTAAGGCATTTTTAATTTCATCCTTACTAAAAGTATTGCTCCAATTTAAAACGCTTTTTTCTATAGTAGGATAATCCTTAACTACAGTTAAATAAGGGGTAGGTTCTTTAGTGAAGTTTAAACCTTCTTTGGCTGTAGCTGTTCTGCCACCTGAATATGAATGAAAATATGCATTTATATATTTGTTATTGTACATTATAACTTCTCCTCTTGTAGCTCTTACAGCCTTGCGGATGTTCTCATTTATATTTGAAGGATTATACGCTTGAAATTCTTTTGGATCTGTACTAGCATCGGTTCCATGAACCGTTTTTCCTCCAGCCATTTTTTTTAACGTGAATGTTCGCGCTATTATAGCTTGAGCTTCTAGTACCTGTTGCGGCCAATAATTTTTTACTTCACCAGCTACTACTCCCAAAATATAGTCTTCTATTTTCATATTTTCGACCTTGTTTTTATCCGCAATATAAACAGTTATAGTGGGCTCTGGTTTATAAGCTTTTGGTGTCACAAATGGTTTCTTCTTCGCCACGTTACATGACACTATAAGACTCAGGAGAGATATTAAAAAAATGAAAAATATAAATATCTTTTTCCGAATTTTACAACACCTCCTGAGTCTATTTTAAACACTATCATCCAACTTTATTCATATTAAGCTGAAGACGTAGTTTATCTGCTATAAATGCTATAAATTGAGAATTTGTTGGCTTACCCTTATATTCGTCAATAGTACTTCCAAATATGTTATTTATTGTTTCTAGTTTACCGTGACTCCAAGCCACTTCAATAGCATGCCTTATAGCTCTCTCAACTCTACTTGGCGTTGTATTATATTTAATCGCAATTTTAGGATATAACTCTTTTGTTATTGCGCCTATCATTTCTACATTGTTTATAACCATATAGATGGCATCTCTTATATATAGATAACCTTTTATATGTGCTGGTATCCCTATTTCTTGAATAATCTCTGTTATTTTAGCTTCCAAATTAGCTGTATCAAGCTCAGGTTTTAACCCTTCATTATAATCATTATTTAAAGGAAGCATAAATATATCCTTTATTCTTCTATAAAGCGTATTTAAATCAAAAGGTTTAAGAATATAATAGTCTACATTTAAATTTATAGCCATTTGCGTTATTCTTTCCTGCCCTACAGCAGACAATACTATTATTTTAGGCATTTTTAGAAGATTAAGCGATTTAATCGTTTCTAAAACGCCTAGTCCATCTAAATACGGCATTATAATATCAAGCAATACCAAATCAGGATTAAGCTCCATAATCAATTTTATGGCCTGGTTTCCATCATTGGCTACACCAATCACGTCTATATCTTCCTTATTATTGAAATAATCTGTTAATATAGAACAAAATTCTTTATTGTCATCTACTATTAACAACTTAATCAATTTTATCCTCCCTCACCCTGCTTTTTATTACTTTATCGTAATTCTACACCAAATCTAAAATTCCTCCTTTTTTTTCCATAAATTATTTTTTGTTTAATTCATCTATCATCCACTCAATATAAATACCATATCCTCTGGTTGGATCGTTTACAAAAACGTGCGTCACCGCCCCGACCAATTTCCCATCTTGAATTATCGGACTGCCACTCATCCCTTGTATGATACCACCAGTATGCTTTAATAAATAAGGATCTGTAATTTTTATTATCATGCTCTTAGGATTAGGTTGATCCTGTTTTACAACTTTTTGTATCTCAATGCTGTATTCCCTTACCTTGCTATCATCAATCATAGCTAATATCTTAGCAGGACCAGGCTTTACCTGAGACTGATATCCTATAGGATACAAATTTTCTGTTAAATTATCTTTGTTATATAAAGTCCCATAGATACCATATTTAGTATTCTTTTCTATTTTCCCAATGCTATCTTTCCCTTCAATAAATATGCCTTTAATTTCCCCTGGTCTGCTTTTATAACCCTGTTGAATAGATGTTATATGTGCATGCATAATTTCTCCATCTTTTATATTAAGCATCTGCCCTGTATCCATATCTGTAATTGGATGACCCAATGCTCCAAATTTATTGTTACTAGGATCTACAAAGGTTAACGTGCCAATTCCTGAGGTATGATCTCTTACCCAAAGACCCAACTTATATTCTCCATCATCTTTTGACTTTATAGGATTTACTTTTAAATCAATAATTCTTTCATCTCTTTGAATCTGCAATGATAATGTCCTGCCCCCTTTTTCTCTTAGAATACTAACAATACTATCGCTATCTTTTATATCTAAACCATCTATTCTCAAAAGTATATCACCTATTCTAATACCTGCTTGCTTTCCTGGGCAATACACTTTCCCCGATGTTCCGATGATATCAGAAAAACCTACTACAATAACACCTTTAGTATTGATTCTTACACCTATAGGTTGTCCCCCAACAATAACGTATTTTTTAGGAACAATATCCAACATTACATTTTTTACCGGGATTATTCCAAATAACTTGAGGTTTACTACTGCATGTCCAATGTCTTCAGATTTTATACTGAATCTTGTCAACGATGGCAAGTATCTTTCTTTATGCACCGCCACATTATTGATTTTTATTATGCCTTGCTTATCTGCTCTTACTGTTATAGAAAGAGGAAAACCGATGTTAAATCTGGATTCTTCCCCCTCCAATATTATTTGATGAGCAGGAATTTGTATAAAGTTTGTTATTATCGGCGTATTATTTAATATTAATATCAAAATTATAACAATGGCACAAACAATTTTTTTTAATCGCACAAATACCACTCTCCTCATTGACTTACAAATATAAAATTTCCTTTGAGAGTGGCATTTATACTTGTAAAAAAGACCTATTGAGCTATTTTTTCTTTTAATTTATTTGCTATTGCTATCATTTCTTTAGAATGGGATATGGACAATGGAGTTATATTGTCTCCACTGATAATCCTGGATATCTCATAAATTCTACCTCTATCATCTAATTTTTCCACTTTTGTATATGTTCTATTATCAGTTATAACCTTTCGGATATAATAATGAGTATCCGCCAGACTGGCTATTTGTGGCATATGTGTGATACATATAATCTGTCTTTTTAAAGATAACTCTAAAATTTTTTCTGCCACGGCCTGTACAGCTTGTCCACTTATACCTGTATCTATTTCGTCGAAAATAAGAGTATCAATGCCATCTACTTCTGAAAAAACTTTTTTAAACGCTAACATTATTCTAGACATTTCTCCACCTGACGCGACCTTAGACAACGGTTTTAATGGTTCCCCAGGGTTTGTGCTTATCATAAATTCTACGCGGTCTATTCCATCTGCCGATATCTCTTTCTCATCAAAATGTACTTTGAATAAAACCCCTCTAATACCAAGCTGATCAAGTTCTTTTGATACCATATTTTCTAGCTCTTCTGCAATTTTACGTCTCATATTTGACAATTTTCTGCTAAAACTCAGCAAATCTTCCTTTATTCTTGCTTGCTTTTGACGCATTTCCTCTAATATATGTGCGTTATTTTCTATTCGCTCTATTTTTAATTGTAACTCGGATTTATAAGCGATTAACTGCTCGATAGTTTTTCCATATTTTCGCTTCAAATCTGATAAAAAACCAAGTCTCTCCTCTATCTTGTTTAATTCTTCAGGATCAAAGTTTAAACCTTCCATATAATGCCTTAATGATCCGGATATGTCCTCTATTTGATAGTATAAATCATTTAAACGATTTAACATATTCTCAATTTCTTTGTCGTACTGAGATACATTTTTCAATTTATTAATAACTTCACCCAATTCATCTATGACACTTCGTTTATTTTTATTATCATATAGTGTAGAATAAGCGTAGAAAAGTGCATCATATATTTTTTCAGCATTGGTCATTACCTTTCTAGCTCTCAATAATTGTTCTTCTTCCTCCGCTTTTAAATTCGCCGCATTGATTTCATTTAACTGATATTTAATAAATTCTTCTTCTAGAGGATTATTCCCTTCTTCCTGTAATCTCCTTATTTCTCTATCGTACTCCATATACGTATTATATAAATTGTTTACATGTTTCTTTAGTTCATCTAATTCACCACTGCCAAAAGCATCCAACAAACTTTGATGGGTTGACCAATCGAACAACATTTGGTATTCATCTTGGCTATGGATATCTATGAGTTTTTGTGCAAAATATTTAAGTGTAGATATATTTACTGTTTTATTATTTATTTTACATCTATTTCGACCATTTAACATAAGTTCTCTATATACGATAATAAAATCATCCTCTGCATCATAAAATCCCATTTCTTTAAGTTCATCTATAACCCTATTTTTTTCATCGACTTCAAATATGGCTTCAACCTCAGCTTTACTGCACCCTGTCCTTATCATATCCTTGTCTGCCCTACCACCCAACACAAAACTCAGAGCTTCAATAATTATAGATTTACCAGCTCCTGTTTCTCCGGTTATGATATTTAAGCCTTTATCAAAATTTATCTCTAGATTATCTATTAAAGCAAAATTTTTAATTGAAAGTGAAACAAGCAATGGATATCACCCTCAATCTATTTTATAAGACTTTTAAACCTAGATAAAATTTCATTAATATTTTTGACATCTCTCACGAGCACAAATATAGTATCATCCCCTGCTAAAGTACCTACTATATCTCTAAAATTCAAAGCATCTATCGCAGCAGCTGCTGCCATAGCTGTACCTGAGAGGGTTTTCAGTACAATAATGTTACCAGCGTAATCTATAGAAACTAAAGATTGAGATAATAGAGTTACCAGTTTATTGCTTACATCCTCTTCTGTCTTATTAAGGGATACATACCTGTATCTACCTTCTTCATCCATAACTTTTACTAATCTAAGGTCCTTAATATCTCTTGATATGGTAGCTTGTGTCACGTTAAATCCACTTTTTCTCAATTCATCCACAAGCTCATCCTGGGTTTCAATAGGCTTTTCCTCTATTAATTCAAGTATTTTAGCATGTCTCGACATTTTCATAAGATGCTTTTCCTCCCGTCACTCTCGATTTATTTCAGATAATTTATTTCTCAATAATTCAAAAAATGACTTTTTTTCTATTCTTATAAGCATACTTTCATATTTTGATTTTTTAATAATTACTGAATCGCCTTTTTCTAGTTTATAACCAACCTGTCCATCAACGGTCAGCATTATATCCAGGTTACTATCTAAGATATCTACTCTCACTTGCGAGTCCGCAGAAACTATTATTGACCTGTTGTAAAGCGAATGAGGACATATCGGCGTTACAATAATCAAATGGACGTCTGGTTTAACAATCGGACCCCCAGCAGAAAGCGAATAAGCTGTTGAACCGGTAGGACTTGATACTATTAAACCATCTGAAGAATACGTATCAACAATTTCGCCATCTATATAAGTCCTCAGATGAATAACTCTGGAAAAAGCACCTCTTGTTATCACAATATCGTTAAGTGAATGATATTCTTGTAAAACCTCATCGTGCCTGATAAGTTTACATTCCAGCATCATCCTCTTATCAATTGTGTAATCCCCATCTATAGCTATTTTTAGAGCCTTGTACAGATCTTTTAATTCAACTTCTGCCAAAAATCCTAAACGCCCCATATTTATACCTAATACGGGTTTTTCATATATAGAAGCTTTCCTTGCCACATTAAGGATTGTCCCATCTCCACCCAAAACCACAATAAAATCTGAAGCAAAATAAAGCTTATCATTATTTTCTGTTATAACAATACATCCTTCTTTTTTAAGCCAATCAATACATGCATTTGTAATCTTTAAATCTTTATCCTTTTGTTCATTAGTTATTATTCCTACTGTTTTCATCTGCCTCTTCCTTAATTATAAATTTCTATGAGCTTCTTTTACCACATCTGTTATTTTTTTATCTATATTTATGTTAGCATTACCTTTTTTAAGATGAATAAAAAACTCAATATTTCCTTCAGGTCCCCTAATAGGTGAATAGGTAAGGTTTAATAATGTCATACAATTTTTTAAAGCTTCGTCAATCACACTTTTTAGTACTGCTTCGTGCACTCTAGGGTCTTTGACAACACCTTTTTTACCCACATACTGTTGTCCAGCTTCAAACTGTGGTTTTACTAAAGATATTATGTCACCATCCGTAATAAATTCAGAAACTACAGGTATTATTTTTTTTACAGATATAAACGATACGTCGATTGTTACTATATCTATAGGATCAGGAATATCACACCTTTTAAGGTATCTAGCGTTAGTTTTTTCCATACAAACAACTCGCTTATCGTTACGTAGTTTTCTATCTAATTGGGCATATCCAGCATCAATTGCATAAACTTTTGCTGCACCATTTTGTAAAAGGCAATCGGTAAACCCACCTGTAGAGGCTCCTATATCCATCGCTACTTTACCTTCAACAGAAATGTTAAAAACTTTTAGAGCCCTCTCAAGCTTAAGGCCACCTCTGCTGACATATGGTATAATATCACCCTTTATAGTTATATTCACATTGCTATCAACTTTTGTTCCAGGTTTATTACATACAATTCCATCTACGTACACATTACCTGACTTTATATTAGCTTGTGCTTTTTCTCTAGATTCATAATAGCCTCTTGATACCAGTAGAACATCAAGTCTTACTTTTTCCATAATCATCTCTCTCTAATAGAAATGAAATGATTTGTTCCGCAATCGATTCAGCATTCATACCATAATATTTAAAAACATCCTCTATCTTACCATGACATATAAATTGGTCAGGCCATCCTATAACCTTTGTAGGAATATTATAAATAAACTTTTCGCTCAACAGCTGAATGATACTGCTCCCCATCCCTCCTATTTTTACATTGTCTTCCATTGTCACAAGATGTCGTGTCTTCAAAACAGATGCTATAATTGTATTTTCATCTAGAGGTTTTATAATGCGGGCATTGATCACTTCAGGAAATAAATGCTTTGATTTCAAAATTTCTGCTGCCTTCAATGCGATTTCTACCATCCGTCCTTCGGCTACGATGGTTACATCGCGGCCTTCTTGTAATATCTCTGCCCTGCCGTCAAAAAGAATAGATGAACTGTCCTTTGTATAACGACAGTTTCCCCTTGGATATCTTATAGCCACAGGTTTATTTAATGTCAACGCATATTTAAGCATCGCCGATAATTCATTACCATCTTTTGGCGATAAAATAATCAAATTAGGAATATGACTAAGATATGATAAATCAAAGATACCATTATGTGTCTCCCCATCTTCTCCTACTACACCAGCCCTATCTATGGCGAAAATCACAGGAAGTTTTTGAAGACAAATGTCGTGTACAATTTGGTCATATCCCCTTTGTAAAAATGTTGAATAAACAGCAAACACGGGCCTTAGACCTGCTGCTGCCATACCCCCTGCCATAGTTACAGCATGCTGTTCAGCTATACCTACATCAAAAAAACGATCAGGAAATTCTTTTTTAAATCTCGTTAGTCCAGTACCATAAGGCATAGCTGCAGTAATAGCTACTATGTTTTTATCTTTTTTGGCAAGTTCAACCAGAGTATCTCCAAACACCTCAGAATATGTCTTGCCATTTTTTATGTTTATACATTCACCGGACTCTATATCAAAAGGTTCTATACCGTGATAATATTCTGGATCATTTTCTGCATTTTTATATCCTTTCCCTTTTTTAGTTATAACATGTACCAAAACAGGGCTTTTTACCATTTTTGCTGAGCTTAAAACTTCTTTTAGCGCAGATATATCGTGTCCATCAATAGGTCCAAAATATGTAAATCCAAGATTTTCAAAAATCATACCTGGTACCAATAATGACTTTATACTATTTTTGAACCTCTGTAATGTATTAGAAAGTATTGAGCCTATTTCAGGTATCCGATTTAACACTTTATCAATATCTGCTTTCATCTTAAAATAAGCAGGATCTGTTCTCAATTTGCTTAAATATATTGATAAACTACCCACATTATGGGATATCGACATCTCATTGTCATTTAATATAACCATCAACTGAGTTTTTGTGCGCCCTGCGTCATTAAGAGCTTCAAAGGCCATACCTCCTGTGAGAGCACCATCTCCTATTACCGCAACTACAAAATAATTTTCACCTTTTATATTTCTCGCCCTTGCCATGCCCAATGCCGCAGATATAGAAGTAGAACTATGGCCCGTACCAAATGCATCATAAGGACTTTCCTCAATCTTCGGGTACCCACTCAAACCTCCCAGTTGACGCAATGATGAGAAATCATCTTTTCTTCCGGTCAATATTTTGTGTACATATGTTTGATGTCCCACATCCCAGATGATCTTGTCTACAGGTGCATCAAAAACTACGTGCAATGCAATGGTAAGCTCAACAACTCCCAGATTTGACGCCAGATGTCCCCCAGTTTTAGATACTTTATCAATTAAAAAGCATCTTATCTCATCAGCTAATTGCGCTAATTCATCATTATTGAGTTGTTTTAAGTCCTTTGGTGTATGGATCTTTTCCAGCATACTATAACCTCTTCATTTTTTATTTCTGAATAAATCTATCTTTAAATAGTGAGATAACCAATATAACAATTTACCAACTAACAATATTATATCATTACTCTGACTTACGGCAATATTTTTTTCAGCCGCTTTTAAACCAATTGTCATAGCAGCAACTAAACTGCTTAAAACAGCGCTAATAATGGTCCTATCAAAATTAGTATTTTTAGAAAGTTCAAGTAGCATTATTCCTACAATAGTACCGCTTAATATGTTACATATATCTCCCATTATATCATTACAAAAATTACTAACTACCCCTGCATTTCGTATCAATTTTATAGCATGCTTTGCCCCCGTTACCTTGTTTGAAGCCATTGAATGAAAAGGTTTTTCTTCCGCTGCAGCTGCTGCTATTCCTATAATGTCAAATACCACGCCCAGGAGTATTATTATAATCAATAAAATAAAAGCCATGAGTAATCCTGCTTTACTGAGCAATATCTCAGAAACAGAACCTAAACTCATAGCTGTTACAAAGCTTATAATTGTCGCTGTAAAAGTCCACTTTATATTTACTTTCGGTTTCTTACTACTAGGCAAAATATACACCTCGCACCATCTATATGTAGTACGGAAGTGGCAGCATGCCAGATAAATTTTGCAGCTTAGGTCCAGTAGGATTTCCCAAATGGGTACCTCTTTGTCGCCAAAAAGGCGGTTTCCCTTTAAACCCATTTCTATCATGTCGCCAATGATAGGACTGGATTACCACTAAGACTACACTGTAATCTCTGACATGCCACTATATAAGTACAGTCTAGGAGCTTTCCTCAACAGCCTTACCAACCCCTAGCCTCTTTTGCAAAAAAGGTTTCAATGAGCAAAAATTTTATCTCTTAGGCCATCGAGATAAAATTCGAACCTCATCTCCACCTTTTTCACTCAAGGCAGGCTACACTGCTCACAGCTTTTAACCGCGAAACAGGTTTACCCCTAAGCCGTAATCCACCTCGGATTACATACTTAGGCCTCAACGGAAACAGGGTCAACGCCCACATGCCATTGTGGATCGCCCCATTTCCTTATCTCCCAGCACCAGCTCCCAACTGGGCGTTGGCAGCCAGCACAAGGAGCTTCATCGATATGCCCTTGACGGATTTTTAGGCCCGTCTTCAGGATTGGCAGTGCTGACTAGAATACTGCGCCACTTCCGCTCTCCACCAAGTACTGCATTCCAATTATAACATATAAATTTTCTATAATCAAATTTTATACGAAGGAGGGTAAGCTACTATAATGGAGAAATAACGAGTATTTTAAGATTAGGCTTTTCTTTTTGAAAGATAGATGACAAATTCGCGTAAAAACGACGACTTTTCGCCAAAAATACTCAACGCCTCTACAGCTTCTTTAGTAAAATCCTGAACTAACTGCCTGGCTTTATCTAAACCATATATTGACACAAAAGTACATTTATTATTTTTAGCATCGCTTCCCACAGGTTTACCCAATTGTTTTTCATTACCTATTACATCTAAAACATCATCCATGATCTGAAAAGCCAATCCCAGGTAATCAGCGTATTTTTCTAAAGCATTTAATTGAACATCATCAGCACCACCAATTATAGCACCTGATAAGACAGATGCTTTTATAAGAGCTCCTGTCTTATGATTATGCATATAGTACATAGTCTTCTCGTCGATACTTTTCCCTTGATAAATGATGTCTACAACCTGTCCTCCAATCATACCTTCTGTACCTGCAGCCTTTGCTATAACCTCTATAGCTTCAAGAATTTTTTTATTTGGATTTTGCAATGCGTAATTATTTAAAACAGCAAAAGCATGAGTCAAAAGAGCATCGCCTGCCAAAAGAGCTATAGCATCCCCATAAATCTTATGATTTGTAGGTTTTCCTCTTCTAAAATCATCATTATCCATTGCAGGCAAATCATCGTGAATAAGAGAATATGTATGGATCATCTCAATAGCACAAGCCACTGGCAATGCCACAGTATAATCACCGCTTACCATCTCACAGGTTTTTAAGCATAATATAGGCCGTATGCGCTTACCACCTGCAAACACGCTATATCTCATAGATTCATGAATAATTTGGGGATATGAGCTTTCATCAGGAAGATATTTATCTAAAGCGTTATCTACAATTTCTATGTATTTTTTCAGTTCATCTATCATTTTTATCCTCCACAAATGGTTTTTCTGAGAAACTCCCATCTATCTCTCTTGTCAAAATCGATATTTTACCGCTAGCATCATTAAGCTTCTTAGTACATATTTTAGATAATTCTATACCTTCTTGAAATAGTATAAGCGAATCCTCTAGAGTTTGATTGCCACTTTCTAATTTTTTTACAATTTCTTCTAACTTCCTTAGTGCTTCTTCAAAAGTCAAATCAGATGACTTTTTAGTCATTCGATAACACTTCCTTTACAATGCATAAGGCGGAGCCGTCATAAAATCTGATATTGATCTCATCATTTACCTGTAGCTTTTGTGACGATAATATTTTTTGATGGTCACGACTCTGTACGATCGCATATCCTCTGCTCAAAATAGCTAACGGGTTCAATGCATCCAGTTTTGCCCGTAGCTCTTTATATTCTGCATCCTTTTTACTTATAATTTTTTCAATTAAATCACACAAATGTTTAGTGATATAGGCTATCTGGAGTTTTTTATTGGCTAAAAGATCGTAGGGATACGCAAATACCTTACTGCTTTTAATGGCATTTAACCTGTTCGTTTTAACCTCTAAAATCAGTTTCATTGCTGATACCAACCTGATTTTGAGATTATGTAAGTTCGCATGTAAATCAAAAATCGATGGTATCACAATTTCTGCTGCTGCCGAAGGGGTGGGAGCCCTTTTGTCCGATACAAAATCAGATATGGTATAATCCGTCTCATGGCCAACCGCCGAGACAATGGGTATTCTAGAATCAAATATAGCTTGTGCGACTATCTCCTCATTAAACGCCCATAATTCTTCTATAGATCCCCCACCTCTTGCCAGAATTATGACATCTACATCATCCCTTTGATTTATAATTTTAATAGCCTCTGCTATTTCTTTAGCAGCCATTTCGCCCTGTACTCTCACGGGAAAAATCATCAAATCGACAAAAGGATTTCTCCTCTTGGCTATATTAATAATGTCATATAGCACAGAACCCGATAAAGAAGTCACTACGCATATTTTTTTAGGCAAAAATGGCAACGGCTTCTTATTCTTTTCGTCAAACATTCCTTTTCTATATAATTTTTCTTTCAGCTTTTGAAATGCTATGTACAATTCCCCTGATCCGTTTAATTTGATATTAAAGGTATTTAAATAAACCTTTCCATCTTTTTCATAAAATAAAGCCTTTGCGGTTATCGTCACTTGCATACCATCTTGTGGTGTAAATTCAAGATGCTGCATGGCATCATCAAACATGATACAGTTAATACTGCTATAGGGATCTTTCAAAGTAAAAAAAGCGACGTTTGCAGCAATTTGAAAGTTAGATATCTCCCCGCTTACGTTTATCCTTCCTAATATAACATCAGAAGAAAATAACTTTTTTATGTATGACGTAACCTCACTTACTGTTAATATTTTCAAATACATGCTTTTTATATGCCTCCATGGTATTCTCTAAAAGCATGGCTATAGTCATTGGTCCCACGCCACCGGGTACCGGTGTTATCCAGGATGCTTTTGCCAGCATATTTTCGTAATCACAATCACCATATAATTTTCCTTCAACCTTTGTAGTTCCCGCATCCACCACTACGGCACCTTCTTTTATCATATCGCTCTTAATTATATGTGCCTTTCCTACAGCTGACACCAATATATCAGCCCTCAGCGTATAGTCTTTGAGATTTTCTGTCTTAGAATGACATATTGTAACTGTTGCATTTTCTCTTAATAAAAGTGCAGCAATAGGTTTGCCCACTATGTTACTTCTTCCGACGACAACAGCGTTTTTCCCTTCTATTTTTATTCCGTACTCCTTTAACAACCTTATAATTCCTTTAGGGGTACAAGGTTCAAATCCACTTATACCCAGATGTAATTTCCCAAAATTTACTGGGCTAAAACCATCTACATCCTTGTCGGTCTTTATATTCTCATTTATGACATGTTCATTTAATCCGCGTGGTAACGGAAGTTGCACTAATATGCCATCAATATTAGGGTCTTCGTTTAAATCGTGTATATTATCAAGTAATTCTGATTCACTTATATCTTGTGGCAACAAAACTTTTTTCGAGTACATTCCTACTTGCTTACACGCTTTTTCCTTCATAGAAACATAAAGTTGCGAAGCAGGATCCTCTCCTACTAATACCACAGCTAACCCTGGAGGCCTCTTTCCCATATCCACAAATTTTTTAATTTCATCTTTAATATTCGCCCTTATTTTCTTAGCTAATGTTTGTCCATCTAGTACCGCCATTATTTCCCTCCTTCATTTCTTAAATAGCTACCAAGTATACCATTAATAAACTGGCCTGATTTTTCTGTACTGTATTTTTTTGCTAATTCTACTGCTTCATTAATCGTAATTGATGGATGAATAGTACCATCTAATATCTCATAAATGGAATATCTCAAAATAGCCAAGTCGACTTTATTCATGCGACTTATATCCCATCCTATAGAATAACGGCTTATAATCTCATCTAATTGGTCCATTTTCTCATATACGCCTTTTACTGTTCTTTTTATATATTCTTCTTGATCTCCATAATCATCTTCCCTATTTAACACGTCATCCGCCTTTACTTCTCTTAAATCCATTTCATAGATCAATTTAAGTATTAATTCTCTAGCACTTTTTCTGGTCATACCATATCTCCCTACTCTAGTTTATGCCTTAAAAATGTAGTGACATTTGCTACATTTACTTTAACAGCCGCAACTTTAATACCAGAATTTTTTTCCACTGATTCTATAATCTGCTTTTGCAATTTATTGGACAGTTCTGGTATTACTATATCTTTTGCGACTACTATATTAATATAATACACAACCTGGTTTTTTACAATATGTGCTTTTACCTTTGCCTCTTTTATATCTTTTAATTCATCTATAACACTTTTTGCCAAGCTCTCTAGCGTTACAATCGATATAGCTACCTCGCCATGTTCAGTAAGAAGCGAAACAGACTCAGCCTCTTTACCAGAGATCCATGACAGCAATAAAACAATACTTAGCAGCAAATATACTAAACTTATAAGCATAACATAGTTATAATTGTTTTTAATCACTTCAATAACATGACTCTCAGGTGTAAGCATAAAGTTTAATGCTATAATTATTATACCCGTTATATAAAAAAACGACAGAACTTTCGCTATCAGCTTCAAAGGAACGCCTCCTCTCTATTAATCCAAATTAACCCTCTGAATATTCAGAGGGTTAATTTTATTTAGTACCGGTATATTCGTCTACCCTTGCATTCCTATTATCCATGTTGATACCTTGTACATGTATGTTGACCTCTATGACTTTTAATCCCGTCATAGATTCCAGAGATCTTTTGACGTTTTCCTGTACCTTCCAAGCCACCTCCGGTATTCGTACACCGTATTCAACAATTATGTATAAATCTACTTTTGCTTCCTTTTCTCCAACTTCTACTTTGACACCCTTAGATAAGTTCTTTTTACCCAGCATTTCTGTTATACCATTTACTACCCCACCGCTCATTCCTGCAACGCCTTCAATTTCAGTAGCAGCCAGTCCTGCAATCACACTTACAACCTCATCCGCTATCCTTATTGACCCATATTCGCTGGTCTGTTCTGTAACTTTCTCCTCCATTTCTAAAACCTCCCTTTGTTTATATATATATTATATCAACTAATTTTTGAATTGGCAAATTTTTTTCAACTTTTACGTTTGATTATATGTATTTGATCTACTGATAGCCCTGTTTCCCGTGTAACTATATCTTGTATCTGAGCTATGCGAGCGGCTGTTAACTGCTGGTTAGTATCAATTAATACGTTTGCTGATTTATCGTCTATAAATACCAGAACGTCTTTGAATCCTTTAGCTTTTATCAAGTTCTCTATAGTCATCTCTTTATTTGTTTGCTCCGTCAGTTTTATAATCTCAGCCTGGGCTTTATCTCTGTTTTCTTTCGATGTCTTTTCATTATCTACAATTTCTTTTAAGTTTGCTATGCTTTCACTTCTGGTTCTTTCTCTATCCTGCCTATAATCTGCAAATACATCAGAATTGGCAGTTACTGCTTTATCTTTACTTACATTGGTTGATGTTTTTTTACTTGTATTTAGCATTTGTGCTACATTTTTATCCGTTTCTGTTGCATTAATCGGCAAATTATTTTTCCCATACTGATAATCCATGATTACCGCTACTGCCAGCAACAGCACCAACGCAATTAATGCTATTGTACGTTTACTTTTCATAAATAACCCCTCCAATTTATATTTTTATATAAATATATTACTTGCCCGCCACCACCATTACCTTGTATGCAGGAATTCCTAAGGCTACCTGCACCATATTAGAAAGCTTATACAAAAAATCCGAATCATTGTTGCCATCTACTACTACCAAGACGCCTTTTACATCTGGTACAGTTTCACTTAATACTAAAGGCTGTGTACCTGATGCAGTACTTATGGTTACGGTCTTTTTGTTATTTGAATACTCCGTTATGGTACGGGTTCCACCTTGATTGTCTTTTTCTTCTGTAACCCTTCTGGATTCATTATTGTCCACTGCGGGAATCAAAGTGCTTTTATCAGAAGCCAGCGTCACCATTACATCAACCCCTCTTACACCGTCCACTTTAGATAGTATATCTTTTAGTTTTTTTTCCAATGCGCTTTCATAAGAGGTATCTATATCAGTTGCTTTAATATGTTTAATGTTATCAGTCGTTTTATTGCTATCTGCTCCTTTGACGAAAAAGCTTCCAGCAATGATCAGTATAATACCCATTAAAGTAAGGACAATTAAATTTTCCATCTTTTTATCATATTTAAAGTTAATAAATTTTAGCAGCGACTTCAAAGAACTCACCTCTCATCTCTAGTTCATTTCAATTCTTTACTATACTTATATTCTTTATGGGTAAATTATATACTAACGAAATGTCTTTTCTAATATTTTGTATTAATTCATTTTGTTGGTCTATCAATGTTTGATTTAATATAACTTTTTGTACCTGTCTAATTTTTTGATTACTGATGTCATTAACTTTAATATTTATGCTTTTTATAGCATAAACGCTATTTCCATCGTCTAATGACACCTCTACAGTATTTACATTTAATCCATATTTATTTTTAATATAGTTTGATATTTGATTGGCCAAATTTTCTTTATACACCTTCATTATCAATTCATCCTGTTTTTTCTGTATATCATCAATGTTATAATTAAATTTTGTATCAACTATCTGGGGTGTTTTTAGAATATCTCCGTCTCCGAAAGTTATAAGGCCAAGGATGGGTTTTATTACAGCAATCATCACTAGCATACCAATTACCAGATCTATATACTTTCTATATTTATTATCAGGTATCAACATATCAACTACAGTGACAAATATGACTAACATTGCAATATTTGTAATCCAGGATTTTAAAAAAAGCATCATACATATCACACCCTTAAAAAGCTGGTAGTAGCCAGTAATATGGCCAGTGATATAAAAAACATAACAGCAACTACAACAACGCAACTCATCAAAAGTGTAAGCGAATTGGCTACTCCTTCAATTCCCTTTACAACTCTTTCATCAGAAATAGGCTGTATAAAAGCTGCTGAAATTTTAAGTATAATCAGCAGTGCAAACATCTTTATTAATGGATAAACCGTTATAAATACCACGGCTAGCATCCCAATGACACCAATACTATTTTTCAATATCACGGTATATCTCAATATTGCATCAAAAGTATCGGACATCACGCTCCCCACCATAGGTATAAATTTACCCGTTGCAAACTTAGCTGTTTTGATCGCTGCATTATCAACGAAAGGAGATGTTATTCCTTCGACAGTCAGAACACCTAAAAACATCAAAGGTAAAAGGACAATGATAGTTGTAATAATACTTCTGATAAAATCGATATATTTGTCAATCTGCAGCCTTGTATTTAAATTATTGATCAACGACAGCACAGATATCCAATATATAACTGGAATTATATAATCCCTCATTATAGCACTTATACCTTCGACGGAAAATGCTATTATAGGGTTAAATGTCGCTGCTGAAACAGCAGAACCAGATGATACCAATGCTGCAAAAAGTGTGGGCATCAGTGCTTGCATAAAATTTACCATTTGATCAATAGTTCTTTTACCCACGTCCATCGATGCCTTAAAACTATTTAAAAGCAATATGACAATTACCATATATGTTACTATAAAAGCAATTTGACTAATGGTCTCATCATTAAAGCTTTGCTGAAGATTTATCAGCAGTGCACATATGACACTCAGAGCAATTATTTGGATTAAAAGCCTTATATTTAACGAAATCTCTCCGAATACTACTTTAAATATGTCAGGTATTAATTGGTTCATGTTAAGGATATTTTTCCCATTAATAATATCCCGTATTATATTCACTATATTTAATTTAGGAAAATTGCTATTTTGGCTGCTTATCTCATCCAATATCTGCTGGACATTTTCCACGTTTAAATTTTTTTCTTGCTGGTTTATTATATCCTGTGGCAGGTTAGAGGCAAAGGCAAATGTTATGATATTAAATATTATCAATGCAGATAAAGATATCATTTTTATGACTTCTATTTTTCTTACGTTCATATACTCACCTTCATCTCATAATATTTAGAACTGTATCCACTAGTGCCGTTAATATAGGTAATGCTTGCAATAGGATGAGCACTTTGCCACCAAATTCTACTCTTGAAGCAATACTGTTTTCTTCCGCATCCTTTAAAATCTGAGCTGCAAATTCTGTTATATAAGCAATTCCTACTATCTTTAACGTTATGCCAAGATATAATTTATCCACATGCGCTTTCTCGGATATATTTTTCAAAATGTCCAGAACAGGTAGTAATTTATCAACAGTAAAAATAAATATGATGATCCCTGTGACCAATGCTATTATCATGGACAGTTCAGGTTTTTGCTCCTTTAATATAATAGACAATAATGCAGCAATAAGACCTAACATGACAATATGCGCAATATCCATAAATAAAACTCCAATATCAATATAAATTGAAAATGCTTTTTACCGTTGTAAACAACTGATTTATTAAAGTGATAACCATCATTAAAACGACGACGATGCCTGCCAATGTAACCATCATGGCCTGTTCCTCGCGGCCTGAATGGGTTAGTATCATATTTAAAACAGAAACTAGTATACCTATAGCAGCAATTTTAAATATCAAGTCAACGTTCATTTTAGTACACTCCTTCACATCTATTCTTATGTGGCATTTATATGAGCAATATGACAATAATAGCCCCACATAAAAACCCAATTTCTTTAAAAAGTTTTTCATTTTTTTCTTTTAGCTTTAGGGCCAATTCCTCCTGTTTTGAGAGACGGCTTAACGCCAGCTTAAAAGCCCTGACCTGATTTTCTACGTCTGTTGACCCAAGAGTGTTACCTAAATGCTTAATTATTTTTATATCTTCTCTATCCAGAGGTAGATCCAATTTTTCAAGGGACTTAATAAAAGCCTGCTTTATAGAGCAATTCTCTTCTCTCTCTAATATCTCTATGGTGGCCTCAAAAAGTGGAGCAATCTCTTTGCTGGCAATTTTTGCAGTATTTATAAATGCCTCGGGTAAAGGTGTCTGTACGTATATTACCTCTGTCATCAAATACTCCAGACATCTCTGTATATCTCTTAAAGCAGTTAACCTCAATTTATAATTATTGGCTATGGATATACCTAAAAATGTTGTAGAAAACAATACCATAGTGCTTCCCAGAATCTTCAATATCACTTTATCACCTCCAATCTTTTTGGACCCTTATAAATAGGATTACCCTCGCTATCTAATATCTCTTCCAGTGTACCTGTGCCTAATCTTGGTGAAAGAACTATATACCTATCAAAGAATTCATTTTCAAATAAACCTTTAATATTAATCCTCTTCTTTATATCGTTCAAATCATACCCATGTATTGAAGTGATAATAGAAACCCCTGCTTTTAAACATTGGTTTATTGCTTTTATATCCTCAGCATCGCCAATTTCATCTGTGATAATCACAGAAGGAGACATAGACCTTATCATCAACAATATTCCTATATTCTTAGGACACGCGTCAAGAACATCGGTATTTGGCCCCACATTTCTCTGTGGTACACCATTGTGGCAACCTGCAATTTCTGATCTTTCATCTACAATTCCCACGTTAAACCCATGTAAACTAAGATTTCTGGCAATGTCTCTTAACAATGTAGTCTTACCACATCTAGGTGGCGAAATTATCAATGTATTTTTTATCTGACCATAATTTAATATATACTCTAAAATTCCATTTGAAATGCCTTCTAATTCCCTTGTAATTCTAAAATTGACACATGTTATATGCTTTTGCGTCTTTATTTTATCACCGTCAAGTACTACCCTACCTGTAAGGCCAACGCGATGCCCTCCTTTTATGGTTATAAAGCCGTTTTTGAGTTCATCTTCAAAGGCATATATAGAATAATTTGATATAAGCTGTATAACGCTTTCAATATCTTTATGTGTAACTATGTACGCATTGCTTTCATCTACAATGTGACCCAAGCTATTTATATGATATATTTGGCTATCCACAGAAATAGATAACGGTTTGTCCTCTCTTAACCTTATCTCTTCGATTTTCCCCATCTCAACATCAGAAATCTTCATAACAATTTCCCTTATATTTCTTGGGAGAGATGCTAATACCTCATCTAACACAACTTGTCCTCCTTTCAATAAATTTATATTATGGGTACACAGACTTTATGACATAAAAAAAGAGAACCCATCTTCATGGATTCCCTTTTTATACCATATCATTTTATTTTAATCCTCGTCATCATTATCGTCGTCAAAATCATAGTCCTGCTCTTCTAAATCCTTTACATATATCGTCTCATTACAATTAGGGCACACTATTTCACCGTCTTCATCATCAAAAATGTCTTCATCTACATATACCGTCTCATGGCAGTTAGGGCACTCTACTTCAACGTAATTATCATCTTCTTCATAAAGCTCATTTTCTATATCAGCCAGATCATCGTCAATAGTATCTACATAATCCTTTAAATCCGAATAGCTGCTCTCCAATTCATCGTAAGCGTCAGCAAATTCTTCAAGGGTGTCAATAATAGCATTTATGATCTTTTGTTCTTTAGTGCCTTCCATGCCAAGGCCTTCTGCCAAACCACGCAAATACGAAACCTTCTCATTTAAATAACTCACCTTAAACCCTCCTTTTCACAGATATATTATCGACACATATACACAATACTATACCCGCTCTATATATTCTCCCGTCCTTGTATCGATTTTTAACACGTCTCCTACGTTTATAAATAATGGGACCTGTATAACCGCACCGGTTTCCACTGTCGCAGGCTTTGATCCTCCTGTAGCAGTATCACCTTTAAAACCGGGCTCTGTTTCTATTACCCGAAGCTCCACAAAGGTTGGAGGTTCCACTGAGAAAACTTTACCCTTATAGGACTTGACTGTGGCGATCATATTTTCTTTTAAAAATTTCATAGCATCTTCCACCACATCTTTGCTCAGAGGAAGTTGCTCATACGTTTCCGTATCCATAAAATAATAAAAATTACCGTCATTGTATAAATATTGCATATCTTTTCTTTCTATGTGAGCTTCTTCTACCTTTTCTGTAGGGTTAAAAGTGCGCTCTAAGACAGCACCTGTGACTACGTTCTTTATTTTAGTCCTTACAAATGCTGCACCCTTTCCTGGTTTTACATGCTGAAAATCCACTATTGTGTAAATTTGACCATCTAACTCTATTGTAACACCTTTTTTAAAATCACCTGCTGATATCATTACATAATCCCTCCGTGTTTATTATTATAATATAATCAATTGTTTATTTGACTTAGTTATATCTATTGTACCATTTTCACCTACGAATATCATATCTTCTATTCTGACTCCAAACCTGCCGGGTATGTATATTCCAGGCTCTACGGTTATCACTGTCCCTGGCAGTAATAATCCGTCAGATCTTGGCCCCACCCCGGGCTCTTCATGAATCTCAAGACCTACACCATGTCCCAGGCTATGTCCAAAATATTGACCAAAACCCTCTTTTTTAATGAATTCCCTGGCTATACTATCGGCATCTTTTAGAGCCATATTTGCTTCGATATTTTCAAGGGCAGATATCTGTGCATTTAAGACAGTATTATAAACTTTCCTCATTTCGCTGTCTACGTTTCCTACTGCTATAGTTCTGGTCATATCCGAACAATAGCCTTCATAAACGCACCCAAAATCCATAGTCACGAACTCGCCATTGCGGATTTCTTTATTCGTAGGTTGACCATGGGGCAATGAACCATTTTTACCACTTACC
The DNA here is from genome assembly GCF_900129075.1 of Caldanaerobius fijiensis DSM 17918. Classification (NCBI taxonomy): domain Bacteria; kingdom Bacillati; phylum Bacillota; class Clostridia; order Thermoanaerobacterales; family Thermoanaerobacteraceae; genus Caldanaerobius; species Caldanaerobius fijiensis. The sequence continues at coordinate 110,013 of NZ_FQVH01000002.1, read as the reverse complement.
ACGATTGTAGGAAAGGAAGTCCCTGAAGCACCATTTTTCTTGATATAATATTCAATCTCATTGGCAATATCCTTTTCAGTGACTCCTGGCTTTATAAATCCACATATGTACTGAAACGCTTTGTCTGCTATATCTTGCGCTTTTTTTATCCGTTCTAATTCACTTTTTTCTTTAATCATTCTCATATTACTGATATAACTATCTATACTCTTAAAAGTCCCTGAAAATTTTTCTTTTAATTCTCTGTATAGGTCTACAGTCATGTATTTTTCTTCTATTCCCAGGGTATTAATATTTAAGTCAATGATTTGTTCGGCCATAAACTCAGTCACAGGATAACCGTGCTCCCGAACTTCAATCCCCTCAATAACCTCTTTTTGAGCTTGCTCTGTATATCTGGAATCAGTATAAAATATCACCCTGGTTTCTGTTATCAAAAGGAAACCCGCGTCCCCAGTAAAACCGCTTAAATACCTTATATTTACTGGTTTTAAGATTAAAGCTCCTTCTATCCCGTCTTTCTTTATCCTTTCACATAACTTCTTAATCCTTACCGTTTTGATCACTCCATTTCAAGCTAAAGTATTCCAGTGCCAGTAGATAACTATAAGCCCCAAAGCCCGCTATCTGTCCAACACACACCGGAGATAAAACCGATTTATGTCGGAATTCTTCCCTGGAATATATATTAGATAAATGCACTTCTACACAGGGAATATCAACCGATTTTATAGCATCTCTTATAGCATAACTATAGTGGGTATAAGCTCCTGCGTTGATTATTATCCCATCAACCCTCTTATAGCAACTATGGATAATATCGATAATTTCACCTTCGCTATTGGATTGAGCAATATCAACAATAATACCCAATTCCTTTGCACGAGCTGTAATTCTACGATTGATATCTTCAAGCCCCGCAATACCATATATGTCTTTTTCCCTTATTCCTGTAAAATTTAAATTGGGACCGTGTATCACCTGTACATGCATTATATACATACCCCTTATATAATATTGCTAATAATTGAAGTATATCATATTTAACTGATTTTGACCAGTATCATGTTCTAATTTGTCCATCACCCAGTACGATATATTTATATGTGGTAAGCTCTTTTAAACCCATAGGTCCTCTGGCATGAAGTTTCTGGGTACTTATGCCTATTTCAGCGCCAAAACCATATTGGCCTCCATCGGTAAATCTCGTTGATGCATTGACGTACACAGCCGCTGCATCTACTTCTCTCAAAAATTTTTTGGCTTTGCTGTAATTTTCAGTCACTATTGCTTCAGAATGCTTGGTCCCGTACTTATAAATATGCTCTATAGCTTCATCAATATCTCTAACGACTTTAACTGCCAGGATAAGGTCAAGATACTCCGTCGCCCAATCCTCCTCAGTCGCTGGAACCACCTCAGGACAAATTGCTCTCGTCTTTTCACATCCCCGTATTTCAACACCTGCTTTTTTAAATCGCTCTATCATTGGAGGTAAAAAAACTTGAGCTATTTTTTCGTTTACTAGCAAGGTTTCCATGGCATTGCATACACCTGGGCGTTGTACTTTCGCATTAAATGCTATCTCTTCCGCTTTTTTAAGATCTGCCTCATCGTCTACATAAGTGTGACAGTTGCCAACACCTGTTTCAATGACAGGAACAGTAGCATTCTGTACTACCGCTTTTATTAAACCTGCACCGCCTCTTGGTATGAGCACATCAAGATATTCGTTCATCCTCATCAATCGTTTTACGGTTTCCCTGTCGGTATCCTCTATAAGCTGGATACAACCCATTGGTGCACCGGCCCTGTAAGCTGCTTTTGAAATGATATCTACTATTGTCTTATTGGACTCAATAGCTTCAGATCCACCTTTGAGTACAACCGAATTGCCCGCTTTGATACATAAGCCAGCGGCATCTACTGTAACATTTGGCCGTGCTTCATATATTATACCTATGACACCTATTGGGACCCTAATTTTCCCTATAGTCAATCCATTAGGTCTTTTCCACATGCCCTCAATTTCACCAACAGGATCACTTAAGGTGGTCAACTCCTTTAATCCATCCACCATATCCTGTATTCTCCTGTGATTTAACGTCAATCTATCTATAAGCGCATTTGAAAGGCCTTTTTTCTTTTCTCTCTCTACGTCATAAAAGTTAGCTTCTAATATGCGTTCTTCATTATCCATAAGAGACTCTGCCATCTTTAAAAGGATTTCATTTTTTTGGTCCGATGATAACATACCCATTTTTCTCGACGAATCTTTTGCTTGAGCGCATTTTTGCACTAATTCATCAAGCATATTTTTTCCTCCCTAACACGTTTTAACCATGTTATCCCTGTGTATCACTTCATCACAGCTTTTTGAGCCTAATATTTCTTCTATTTTTTCTGATGAACAACCCATTATCTTTTTTACATCACAGGCTGAAAAATTCACTATGCCCCTTGCCACCTCGCGACCTTGTTCATCGTACACCGTCACTGTATCTCCCGCATCAAAATCCCCCTCAACATACTTAATGCCACACGCTAATAAACTCTTACCATTATTGATAATAGCATCCTTTGCTCCTTCATCTATAAATATTTTACCGCTACTTAAAGAGCCAAATGCTAACCATATACCTTTGCTATTTAACTTATGAGCAGAGGGTTTAAAAAACGTACCTATAGATTCTCCACTGACAATACGACTTAAAACCATATCAGCCCGACTGTTTGCTATTATCATACTGACGCCGGAAGCTGTGGCAATGCGAGCAGCTGTCAATTTTGTCCTCATACCACCGGTGCCATAACCACTAACGGCATCTCCCGCTGTTATCTGTATATCCTCCGTTATATTTTCAACTAAAGGTATAAGTCTGGCATCGTCGTATACATGGGGATCCTTATCATAGAGCCCATCTATATCAGATAATATTACAAGCAAATCAGCACCGATAAGACTTGCTACCATAGCCGATAAAGTATCGTTATCACCAAATTTTAACATAAGTTCTTCAGTTGCCACTGTATCATTTTCGTTGATGATAGGAACAACACCATATTCAAAAAGCTTTGACATGGTATTTATAAAATTGACACATCTCTTCCTAATGCTCAAATCATCGCGAGTGAGCAGTATCTGCGCGACACTTAAACCGTATTCGCTAAATAATTTCTCATATATATGCATAAGTATACCTTGTCCAACTGCGGCTACAGCCTGCTTCTCTCGGATAGACGTCGGTCTATGATTAAGGTGAAGTCTGGTCATACCGGCTCCCACCGCCCCTGACGACACAAGCGAGATATCAATACCGGCATTTCGGATATTTGTAATTTGCCTTACTAATTTTTCAATGGCTTCAATATCTAATTTCCCATTTTCATGTGTCAATGAGCTGGTCCCTATTTTGACCACTATTTTTTTATGTTTATTGCTATACATCACGACCTCCCTGATTCAATTTACTTAGATAAATCTTCTTAAGTTCCAGAGCATCTTCTGCCATCATGCCCCTCGATTCGCATATTATCGTCGGCTGTAACTTGCGCTCGACGAGCAATTCTGCCAAAGGTTCAAATTCAGGGCCAAACTGTGTATCTTTAAGATTCCAGTGTTTACTTTCCCCTCCCTCAGTGTACTCTATTCTACTAAAGTGTACATGAAAATGCAGTGCTCTTTCATCTTTTAATGACGACTCAATCGTATCTAGGATTCTGGCATAATCATCCTTATTTCTGATAGCTCCGCAGTCCCGTGCATGTATATGTCCAAAGTCTATAGTGGGGATAAGCCTATTATCAATGGAACATAAATCCATAACCTCGTCAACAGTTCCTAACTGATTCTTTTTACCCATAGTTTCAGGGCACAAAGATATATGACCAAGACCCAGGCTATCAATTTCTTCTAAAGCTTTTGCTAAAACATACTTTGCCTTTTCTAAAGCTTCTTTCCTTGACATTTTTCCAGGTACTCCCGGGTGAATCACAACCCTTGTTGCGCCCATCCAATCCGCGGCAATAACGCTGTCGACGATATACTTTATAGAATTGCGCCTTTTTTCTTCATCAGGGGTTGCCAGATTAATATAATAGGGTGCATGAACAGAAATGGTTATTTGTTGAGATTTCGCATTTATACCAAGAGATCTTGCAGTATCTTCTTTAATCCTTATTCCCCTTCCAAAAGAATACTCATATGCATCCAAGCCCATATCGCGTAACCACGCGGGCATTTCAAGAGAGGATTTATGACCTTGTTGATAAAAAATATCAGAATTGCCAGATGGTCCAAATTTTATCGTCATCATTTTCTCCTTTCTGCATCTTTTAAAATGTTAATGATTTCATGTGCTATAGTTTCAGGATCCTTCCCATCAATGTCAATAGAGTAATGGCTATTTTTAACATATAATGGGTGTCTTTTATTTAATAGCTCTTTTATAGTATTATAGGGATTTGAAGTGTGGAGCAATGGCCTATCTTTATTATCGCCAATGTGGGCAATAATAGTTTCTGGAGATCCTTTAAGGTAGAATACCAAGCCTTTCCCCTTTAAAGTATTTATATTTTGCTCATTTAATACGGCCCCACCGCCCAGTGATATAACACATTTATCCACGTCAGAAATATCCTTAATGATCTGGCTTTCTATCTGTCGAAAATAAGCTTCGCCATATCTTTTGAATATATCGGAAATGGATATTTTAGTTTTTTCAACTATCAAATCATCGGTATCAATAAAATTCCACTTCAAGTATTGTGAAACAATACGTCCTACAGTAGTTTTCCCGCATCCCATAAACCCTATCAAAACAGCATTCACATCAATTCACCTTGCCCCACATCAAGATCTTGGTACTCACTAATAGAGTATTATCATCAACATTAAATTGAATATTCCCATTATATGCAGTACTGCTTTTACCACAAATTCCTATTACCTGTAAGAACAACACATGGCGAAATACTTTATAGTCGGACTTCAAAGAATCAAAATATTTTAATTCTTTAATATAATATTTACCTGGATAATTATAGATATTTTTAACGGTGTTTGTGGACATTGTATCACACCAGTTGCTCATATAATTGTTAATAATACCATATACGTTATCCTTCGTAAGCAAAGAGCCTTGAGCTTCACGTTGTTCCTTTATGCATTGTATCTGGTTATTTAAGGACGCCACTGCATCTTCTATATAAACCTTCATTACTTCCATACCCGCTTCTGCTGAATACATGGCAGCAATTTCTTGTTTACTATAAAGCGCCATGGTATACTCTTGACTGGACATGGCGCTTAAAGCGGTTATATAGAGCAATGCTATTGTCACTATAAGTATAACAGCAACAGTAACCCATCCTCGTTGTTCCACAATTAATCACCACTATTATACATTAATTTCACTGATGCTGACAATACCTTCTTTTTGACTTTTATAGATATCGTCAACAAATCGCCTTCAAGGCGTGCATTAAAATCATCTATACCATAAGCTAGATCATTTTGTGCACTAGAATACATATAAATAGTTTTAGTTTCGGGAATATAATAAATATCCAGTGGGGCAGTGAAATTTGACTCCATTATATTGATTTTTCTACCCCCGTTCTCTATTACAATTTTTCCTCTGTCATTGACCTTCTTAACCTCACTTACTATTTTGTGCATAGCGTACCTGACATTTTGCTGTATATCTAAATCATTAATCATTCTGGTATAATAATCGTATGAATAAGAAGAAAAATAAAACGCTATCATTAAAACCATTGAAATCAATGCAAGGGACAATATTACCTCTATAAGAGTAAACCCTCTACTCATACCATCACTTCCTTATATAAGTGACCAGGCGAAAATATAAAGAATCATGCGCTTTCAATCGCAAAGTAACATCCAATTCCTCTATACTTTCAGGCACACCAGGAGGAAATATCTTTTTAATTGTAATATCATATTTACTGCTGTATTGCGAAAGGTCTACATTTTTATTGGACTTATAAAGTTCTATAATGCTTTGGGCTATATATGCCATTTCAGTTTGTATCTCCGATTCCTGGACGGCACTTTTTGTATTCTCCCACATATAAAAAATTGGAATACTTAAAACACCCATCAGCACTATAGCTAACAGTACATCGATTAATACAACGCCCTTTTGCTCTATTTTATCTTCACCCTTCCTGTAATAGGTCTAATCGTCAAAATAACGTTTTTCTCTTCATACGAAAGCTTTAAACTACATCCCGAACCATATATTCCTACAGGCATACCATCACTTTCAAATTTTATAGTATTGGACCCAGATATTACCGTCAATTTAACTCCATCAGGAAGATATACTCTGGACGAATTTATCCCATTACTTATTACATAATAAGTGTTATAAAAAATCAATGTATGGGTTTTATTAGTAAAATCTGATAACTCCTGGTAATATCTAATATCATTTAATAGTTTATGCTGTGCTGTTTCAAACTTAATAGAGCCTATATCAAAAGCATAAGGAACTGACACCGTTATGACAACTGCCAAAATCGCTAATGTGCAAATTAATTCCATCAACGTAAATCCATTTTTTATCAAAACAAATCCCTCCATTTATGTAAATTCGACATAAATAGAGGGATTCCTTCTTATTAATAAAATTTCTACCATTTTATGATTTATTCATCTATTTGAGAATGTTGACATCATGCCTTGGATTTTCTGCCACATATTGAGCAGCTTTTACTATCTCTGATATTATATCAGCCTCGAATTGCTGTTTCAGTATATTTACTTTTGTATATACCTCTCCTATCGGCGTCACAACATAATGAGGTTTCAAATTATTTAAAGCCAGCGCTGCAATATCCATTTTACACTTATCACATTTGCACACATCGATGTCTTTTATAATCCCATCTATCATCTCAAACACAAGATCTTCCATACAGTTCTTCACCTTTAACACACTCTTTCCCTCCTTTTTTCATTTTTTACCAATATTATCTATAAGGCTATTTATCGTTTCCTTTAATTGATTCGTTATCTCCTTATTGATCTCTTGCTGAACCTGGGAACTTCCCGTTTGAGTTAGATTACCATTAGATTGTGTTGATTGACCTTGAACAGGAGTTACTAATGGTTTAAACGGATCGTCCTTACCTGAATATTTTCCCATTTTCGCGTTCATAAAAGAATCTTTTTGGTAATATATATTTACGTTTATAATAGCATTTATACTTTCTTCAGATCTGGATAACGATACGCCTTTTATAGTGGTAAGCCTCCTAGAGTTCTGAATCATCGTCACAAAATTGGCAATGCATGTATAACTACCCTTGACATCAATAATCATAGGATATACCTTATAAACCTTTGATTTTGCTTCCTGCTGCTTTGAGCCTTGTTGCTCCTGGTCAAACTGAATCGATTGGATTTTTATTCCTGATGTCTCAGCATATTTATACAATTCTACTATAAAGTCCTCTATATTTGAATACTCAGGAATATACTCATCGTATAATGCCAGTTGCCTCTCATATTTTTTTATAGAATCACCTATATTTGAAACATCTATGCTTTTTGTAGTACTGTTATATCTTCTTTCCATCGACATATAATTTGCTTTTAATTCATTTATTTTCAATAGCCTTGGATAGATAATATATTGGTAATACAGCGCCAATATAGAGACGATTATCAAAAGTATGATCAACCGTTTTTCCCTATTTGTTAAACTCATCTTTGTGCCACCTTAAAGTATATATTCAAATTAAAAGACAATATACCCTTATTTTCATCTCCAATGGATACAGGTTTTATCTCATAAATATAATTTAAAGATTTGAGGTTCTTAATAAATAATGCTATATCTTCCGCAGATTTGGCCTCTCCAGTCAATTTCATCCCTTGTTCATCAGCTGTAAGATTTATAATAGAAACATTTCTAGGAGTTATTAAAGTAATATCATCGAATATAGCAGGCCAATCCATTCTGGTCTTTTTTATCTGCTCGACAGATTTTTTCATTGATACAACAGCATTTTCCAAGTCTTTAAGCCTTGAAAGGTCACTTATAGTACCATTCTTTGCCTTTATGGTTATGGAATCGATTTTACTTTCATACGTAGACTGCACCCTAACTGTTTCTACATAGATACCTATTAAAAAGGCAAAAAATAATAAAATTAACAATGTCTTTAAAATTCTTTTTTTTCTCTGATATTCTTTAATATAAATCTCTTCTGGCAGTAGATTGATGTCTTTTATATTCAACACCCCCTCAAGGCTGCTCCCAGTGCAGGCAATATACACTTCATATCTTCTGATGAAAAATATTTTATTTCTATATTAAAATAATCCTTTATAACCCCATCTAATCCTTTGATATTGGAAAGGCCACCGCTTAAATATATATATGATATATCCTTTCTAAAATGGGTGTAATAGTAATTAAATACCGTATCAATTTCCCTTAAAAGCGAGTCGAAAAAACCGTCCATTTGAATTATGTCATAATCGCCTTTTGTCAGTTTTTCATCAGCTGTATTCAAATCGATATTGTACTTATTTGCCAGGAGTAATGCTACATTTTCACTGCCAAAAGGTATTTCTCTGTAAAACCCGTATACTCCCCTTTCAGCGATCAATATCTTGGTGTATTTATGTCCCATATCTATTAATGCCATAGGATCATCTGTAAGAAATTTAAAAAATTTTATGGCTTTTATTACAGCGTTTGGGAAAATATCGACGGCCTTAATCTTCATTCTAAGCTTGACGGCTAAATTTAAGTATCCGTCTATAGTTGACCGTGGACAGGCAACTAAAAGCACTCTCAAGCCATTATCTATTTCGCCTAACACCTTGTAATCCACAATATAATCATCAGATAACATCGGTATATATTTACCAGCTTCAAACCTCACGGCATTTTTTAGCTCTGCTTCACTCATCCTGGGCATATATATCTCTCTTATTATAATATCAGAACAGGATAATGAAAAGCACAGTTGACCCTTAATCCTATTTTTCTTAAAAAAATCCTTTATACTAGAAGCCAATTTATCCACGTCTAATATTCGCCCATTGTTCACGCAATTGTCCGGCGTCAATAAGCTGTAATATTTGTATTTATCTTTTTTTAAAATAGCTATTTTTGTGAATTTAGAACCCACATCTATGCCGATATTCGGTAATAAAAATACCATTGTTCCTCTCCCATTTACAAGTTATTAAATATAGCAGGTTTATAGCTTCCCTTAATTATCTTCCACGTTTCTATCGATAAAGAACTTGAATTACCATGCGTATCCACTATCAGTTTGATATAAGCTGTATAAACCTGCTTACCTGCATGTCCTTCTGATGCAATTGATATTACATATGAAGAATTGCCGTTACCATTATTGCCGTTATTATTGCCATTACCATTACTTTTGCCGTTATTATTGCCATTGCCGTTACTATTATCTAGAACTGAAATACCTTTTATAATAAAATGTTTATCACCTTCTATTTTTTCTATCTGGTCTATATAACCACTAAGTGTCTGCTGTAAAATGTCCTCGTTGTCATTATTTCCTTCGTTTTGTTTGTTACCATTATTTTCTTTTTTGCCGCTATTATTATTTTTATTGCCATTATTTCCATTATTATTAGAATTGTTATCTATACTGTTATTTATAACAGCCTTCATGTATTCGATGCCGCTTTCAGCGGCATAAATTGCTGATAGATTGTCATAATCCCTATTTACTTTAGATCTTTGGTTAAAGGTCACCCATAAAACAGACAATCCCAACAATGACAATATAAAAAAAACAATTACAATTGAAACTAACGAATATCCTTTTTGATTCATACAATCACCTGCGCAAGACGACAGATGTCGTCAACGTATAATCCCTACGAGCACCTTTTCCTGTTATAAAGATATTTATCGTTCTCTCATTTACACTCACGTAAAAATTCTCTATGTCTTCTGCTAAAAGATACCTATTTTTATATACCTTTAAATCATTTTTGTCATAATTGTATTCATCATTACCTACTTTTAATATAAAATTTGAATCATCCGCTGAAATACTTATTAAATCAGAATCATTTACAGCTCGTATATCTTCTACTATACTATTCATTAAATCGTCCATTTGCACCTTAAGCTTTGCGTCGTCGCTTAATACCCTGAAGCTTAACAATTCATATCTAAAAAAAGAAGCCACAACCAGAAATACAATACTAAACAGCGATATAGTTATTATCAATTCCACCAATGTGAAACCTCTTTGTCCAAAAGTATATTTTACACTCATAAAAACCACACATTCAATTTTTCTCTCAGGTTATCCAGAAATTTTGCTAGCTTTTTTACAATTCCCCAATCGGTGCCTTTTAACCCATGAGCTTTTTCAATTTCACTGGCCAGATCGGCATTTTTGATAACACCCTTATAATCCACGCCGTAAAACTTATCGTGCAGAATATCCATAACATAATCAAAAGCTTTTTTAGAATCAGGTATAGCCAGGTCAAAAATCGTCTCTTTTGAAAATACGGTAGAGGCAAGATATATCACCAATACCAATATAAACATAGTGTTAAAAGTATCCGTATGGGCTCTAAGCCACTTGTAAAAGCTATCCTCCTTTGGTTTCCCATTTTGTTCACCGTTATTCCCAGGGGACTCATAAGACACATCTCCTGCCGTATAAGCTGTAAGCTCTACACCCCAATTGGGGGCATTTTGAGGATATACCTTAATGTGTACCTTGTTTAAGCCAGAAACGCCGCTCACATTAGAGGACTTTACATCAACACAATACCCTTTAGGCGGCTGATAACCTTCAGATACCTTCCCGGCCATCACATCTTCCATAACCGCCTGGGCAGCATTAAGAGTTTGGATTTTCGACCATGAGCCCTGATCTACTAAATAAGCTTGATTAAACAACCCTAATATAGGCACCATTATTATGCCAAGTATCCCTATCGTTACTACCAATTCCAGCAGTGTAAAACCACCTTGTTTATTATAAAGCCATTTCATGTATATCACCCTCTTATAAGGGTCATGTACCAGTTTAAAAGCTGATACCCAAACAAAATCGATATGAAAGCACCCACTGATATAAACGGTCCAAAGGGAATATAATCTTTACGTCCTTTCACCTTGGAAGCTATGAGGATGAGGCTTATCACTGCACCTATAACAAAGGACAAAAACAAGGTAGAGAGAACTAACTTCCAATCCACGTATAACGCTATTACTCCCATGAGTTTAGCATCGCCCATCCCCATGCCTCCTGAAATCAACGCTATTAAAAAAAGCAATCCAAACCCCAACAAAACACCTATGAGGTAATCATGCAAGCCCGTTAGATCTATTAATCTACAGACAATACCACCTATAAACCCCACTGCCAGGATTTTGTCTGGTATTATCATATGCTCTAAATCTATAAACGATAATGAGATCAACATCGAAACAAGCAGTGCATAAAAGAACGCATCAGCAGATACTCCAAACTTCCAAAACAGAAGCACAAAGGATAATCCAGTTATAGCCTCAACGGCAATGTACCTCGGCGATATCCTCTCGCCGCAGTGCGAACATCTACCTTTCAGCAATATATAACTTATGATAGGTATGAGTTCATGGGCTTTAAGTCTTTCACCGCAGCGAGTGCAGTGAGAAGGTGGATACGTAATAGACTCTTCCCTCGGCACTCTGTATATGACTACATTGAGAAAGCTGCCTATAATAGCGCCAATTATAAATACAAAGATATACAATATAAACATGATTACCTCCTTGAGGTTATTGAGATGAAGTATTCTTATTTGACGTTATTATATCCACAGTTCTTTTAACAGGATTAGTTGCTTTTGGCCATGAAACTTCTATAGTAGCTGTATTATTAGTACCAGAAGTTACTTTAACTGTAAAATCTCCTTCCCCCGATTGAGGTTTTGGTATATCCTCTAAATAACCATTATCTTTTAACGTTTGTAAATCTATACTAGTAGTACCACTATCAATACTGTTATCCAGTACATACCTTGCAGCTGCATCAGCTATAATTTGAGCTGTGGTTTCATCTGCCTTGGTCTTTGCATTGTTTAGTGTTCCTGTAAAACGAGGTACAGCAATTAGAGCCAGTATGCTTAATATAGCGAGCACTACAATAAGCTCTACCAGCGTAAAGCCCCTCTCGTCGCGGGTTTTTCTCGATAATGCTTCCCATATCCTCTTCATCCTTCTCACCTCCTTCCCCTCCATTTCAGTATTTGATGGTATTATACATCTGAAACATGGGCATGACAATTGAAATGACTATAAATCCCACAACTACTGCAAGGACCAGAATGATAACAGGCTCCAGCATTGTGGTCATCTGAGAGACAGCCCTGTCCACTTCGCCGTCAAAGAAATCCGCCGTCTTATCAAGAAGGCTGTCAAGCATACCCGATTCTTCACCGACGGATATCATCTGTATAACCATAGGCTGAAATACACCTATGGAGCTCAGCGGCTTTGAGAGACCTTTGCCCTGTCTTATACCCTCTTCAGCTCTTTTGAGCCCCTCTGCCACAATGACATTTCCCACTACTTTTTCCACCACTTGCATGGCCTGCATCACGGGTATACCACTGGCTAAGAGCACACCCAGTGTCCGGGTGAACCGCGAAGTTATTACACGGCGATTTAAATTGCCAAATATGGGTGCCTTAAGCTTAATCCAATCATACATGCGCCTTCCTTCAGGTGTCTTTATATACCTGTACAAAGACAATGCAGTGAGAAAAAGTATGGCAAAGATGTAATACCAAAAGTGACCTAAAATAAAACTAACAGTGAGCAATATCTTTGTAGGTAGCGGCAATTGTGCACCAGCACTGGTCAACATATTTATAAATGTAGGGAGAACATAAGAGACCAAAAATATAACAACTAAGACGGCAACTACCGAAACTATAGCCGGATATGTAAGCGCTGCCTTTATCTTCTGGTTTGTAGCATTTTCCTTCTCAAAGTACACAGCCATGCGGTCCAGTACCATATCTAACCGGCCGCTGACTTCACCTGCTTCTATCATGTTTATCAATATCTCAGGAAATACCGAATATGACCTCATAGATTCCGACAAGCTCTTGCCTTTTTGAACATCTTCGTAAATCTGGCCCAATACATCTCTCAATTTCTTGTTAGACGTCTGTTGGCGCAAGATGTCAAAGCAGTTGGCAATGGATATGCCCGCATTTAGAAGTGTAGCAAACTGCCTGCAGAATATAGCTAGATCCGATACCTTTACTTTTGAAAACTCAATACTTATGTTTCTTCCTTGTATTATCTCTTTTATCTCCACGGGGTATACTTTCTTATCTTGAACAGCTTTTACTGCTTCACTATAATTGTCTGCATCGATAGTACCTGAGACAAGCAATCCTTGTGCATCTCTTGCTCTAAAAAAATACTGGGGCATAATCTTCACCTTCTGCCTAAAAGCATAAGCATATTTTCTGGTTCCATAGCATACATCTGGGCTTCTTCTAATGTTATTATACCATTCTTATACAAGTTTGCAATGCTTGAATCCATTGTATGCATTCCATATTTAGCCCCTGTCTGCACTGAAGACTGTATTTGAAATGTTTTTCCTTCCCTTATGAGGTTTCTTATAGCCGGTGTGGCCACCATTACTTCTGTAGCCAAAACCCGCTTATTTCCGTCAGCACTTCTCAACAATTGCTGTGATATAACTCCTTCTAACACCATAGATAACTGTACCTTAATCTGTTGTTGCTGATAGGGTGGAAACACATCCACAATCCTATCAATAGTTTTGGCAGCTCCAATGGTATGCAACGTAGACAAAACCAGATGGCCAGTCTCAGCAGCCGTCAAGGCTATCTGCATAGTCTCCAGGTCTCGCATCTCTCCTACCAATATTACATCAGGATCTTCTCTCAAAGCGGACCTCAACGCACTGGCAAAGGACATACTGTCATAACCTATTTCCCTTTGATTTACAATGCTCTTTTTATGCTTATGAAGGTATTCTATAGGATCTTCCAACGTAAGTATATGGCATTCTCTATTGCTATTTATCAAATCGATCATAGCAGCCAATGTCGTGGATTTACCACTGCCTGTTGGACCAGTAACAAGCACAAGACCTCTGGTTTTCATAGCCAGGTCTTTTACGATTAAAGGAAGACCCAATTCCTCAATAGATGGTACATTTAACGCCACCATCCTTATAGCAAGGCTAAATGTACCCCTCTGCTTATAAGCATTTATCCTGAAGCGACCTACGCCGTGTAAGGAGTAAGAAAAGTCAATCTCGCCCTTCTGCTTTAGAATCTCATATTGCTCCCGAGACATAAGCTGCTGTACAAAGGCTTCTGTATCTTCGGCCCTTAAAGGCTGATAATCAGTTCTTACCAAATGTCCATTTATTCTTAAAACAGGTGGAATTCCTATGGTTATGTGGAGATCAGATGCCTTCCTGCTTACAGCCTCTGTCAAAAGCTCTATTATATCAACCATACAGGATTTACTCCTCCATATAAGCAATTCTAAGCATCTCATCAATAGTCGTCAAACCATCCAGGACTTTTCGCCTTGCGCTTTCTTTAAGTGTGATCATTCCCTGCTTTATAGCTAGATCTCTTAATACATCTATAGAGGCCTTTTCATTGATCATTTCCCTTATATCCTTTGACACGGACATGATTTCAAATACCGCCAGCCTTCCTCTATAGCCTGTTTTGTTACATAAAGCGCAGCCCCTCCCTCGATATAGCGTAAGATCCTCACTCACCTCATAACCCAGAAGGCGCTTCTCGCTTTCACTAGCCTGATAAGCGTATTTGCAATTATCGCACACCCTTCTTACCAGGCGCTGCGCTATGACACCTATAAGCGATGCCGACACCAGATACGGCTCAATCCCCATATCTACTAGCCTGGCTACCGTACTTGGCGCATCATTGGTATGTAGTGTAGATAATACAAGGTGACCTGTGATGGCAGACCTGACAGCAATCTGAGCCGTCTCTGTATCCCTTATCTCTCCTATCATTATTATATTAGGATCCTGTCGCAAAATCGATCTCAATGTCGTTGCAAAGGTAAGCCCCGCTTTCTCATTGACCTGCACCTGGTTTACTCCCGGAAGCATGTATTCAACAGGATCTTCAACGGTGACGATGTTCTTGTCGGGAGTATTGACCTCTCGCAACATGGTATAAAGGGTCGTGGTCTTACCGCTACCTGTAGGACCTGTCACCAGTATTATGCCATGGGAATTTCTGATAAAAAGATCAAAAAGTTTTAATTCATAAGGATTTAAGCCCAGTTCATGCTTAGATACCAAAAAGCTACTCCGGTCTAACAGCCTCAAAACAGCCTTTTCTCCATGTATTGTTGGAAGCACAGATACGCGTATATCCATGTCCTTCCCTTCCACGTTTAGCTCAATTCTCCCGTCCTGGGGCAACCTTCTCTCTGCAATGTTTAAATTGCTCATTATCTTTATACGAGTTATAAGGGGACCGTGAACGCTCTTTTGGGCGCTCATATTTTCTATAAGCTGGCCGTCTATCCTGAACCTCACCCTTACATCGGTGGCAGATGGCTCTATATGTATATCAGATGCCCTGCTTCTAACGGCCTGTTCTATTATAGAATTGACCAATCGAACAGCAGGGGCGTTATTTATCTCATCACTTTGTACCTGGGCATTTACCTCATATTCACTATCGAAATCATTTACAGCTCGTTCTACTTCCTCGGGTTCGTAGTACTTTTTTATGGCATCTTTTATATCCTCTTCTGTAGCTATCAGAGGGATAACATTCAATTTGGTTATGAGTTTTACATCATCGATCGCCAATATATCCATAGGATCGCTCATTGCGACATAAATATTGTTTTCATCTCTTTTTACGGGGATGAGCATATTACGCCTTGCCACTTCTTCTGGTACCATGAAAACTGCATTCTTATCGATGTAGTAGCGCTTTAAATCTACATGAGGTATACCCAACTGAAATTCTAATATCTCTATCAACCTGTTTTCTGTGATAAGCCCCATTTCAGAAAGAACCTTCCCCAGCCGCTTACCTGTTTGATTTTGAATCTTTATGGCCTGATCCAGCTGCTCTTTAGTGATTAATTCGTTTTCAATGAGGATATCTCCTAACCTTTTTCTTGCCATTAACTCACCTCTTATGTTACATTGTGTATATTATTCGACATATTAAACAAAATTCCTTCTTTTTTAAGATATGTAATTATAACGTCTTCTGGTATATCTACACCCGTCCATATCTTAAATGATTCTACTGCTTGCCCTATGAGCATCTCTATACCGTATACGATTTGACATCCTTTCTCTTTGGCCATCTTTATAAGTTTGGTTTCATAAGGATTATATACTATATCATATACCACTTTGACTCCTTTTGGAATGTCATCAACTGGCGAATTATCCACATGGGGCCACATCCCTACAGATGTGGTATTGACCAGCAGCTCCGCCTCATACTTTGAAATATTTTCTAACGTATCCGCGTTTACCTTGCATTTAGAATCTATTGATTGTATATGGCTTGCGAGCTTTACAGCGTTCTCATAAGTCCTGTTTATAATGTTAATCCTTTTTGCACCATTGAGTATAAGAGCTGTACATATAGCCCTGGAAGCTCCACCAGCTCCTAAAACAATGACCTCATTTATTTCTATATGATGATTTTTCAACGTATTTATAAAGCCTATGCCGTCGGTATTATATCCCTTAAAATGCCCATCTTTATTAATTACAGTGTTTACAGCTCCAATCAATCCGGCATTTACATCAACTTCATCTAGATATTTAATTATACTTTCCTTATAGGGTATTGTTACATTAAAGCCACTTAAACCTATGGCCTTAAAGCCATTTATAGCATCGCCTAGTCGATCAGGATTGATATCAAAGCACAAATAAACAGCATTTACACCTGCATATTTAAAAGAAAAATTATGTATATGGGGTGATAAGCTATGCTTTATGGGATGTCCTATAACGGCATAAAGCTTTGTACTGCTATTTATCACATTCATAATCTATCCCCTCAATTTATCCCTTAATTTTTTTTCAATTTTCCTGATAAGTTTGGTCCAGAAAAACTCTTTTTCTGATAATGGGTCTACGAGAATCGTATACATACCCATTCTGTTTCCTCCAAATACATCTGTAAAAATCTGATCACCTACAACAGCTATATTTTTCACCGGACAATCCAAATACTTAGACGCCTTTATATATGCTGCCTTCAAAGGCTTTTTAGCATTCCATACTACAGGACAATTCAAATCTTTATTAAATTCTTGAACCCTACTTTTGGTATTGTTGGATATAAGGCAGACTTTAAATCCTTCGTTTCTTAACTTATTTATCCAGAGATAGGTATTTTCATCCGGAACCTTATTCGACCAGGGTATCAAAGTGTTATCTATATCAACTATTATACCCTTTATTCCTATTCTTTTTAGATGATCTATGTCTATGTCGCTGAAGGTCTTATAATATTCATTTGGATAAAACAACAAAATCACTCTCCATGGCTACATTATATACAAAAAAGCGCCGTTGTTCAACGGCAGCTTCCCGGTATTAATAATTCTTTTAGAAGCTTTTTTAAAGCTTTTTTCTCAATCCTGGATACATAAGACCTTGATATACCTAAAATATTCGCGATCTCCATCTGAGTCTTTACACCCATATTGGTTAAACCGTATCTAAGCTCTATTACTAACTTTTCCCTGTTTTTAAGTACAGTATCAATTTTATCTTTTAACCTTTTTATCTGAAGTTTTGTTTCAACCTCGTTACATACGCTATCAGGATCAGCGACCGGTATAATGTCCATAAGCGATATCTCATTCCCCTCCCTATCAATTCCTATAGGATCTTGTAACGATACCTCA
Source organism: Caldanaerobius fijiensis DSM 17918 (assembly GCF_900129075.1). Classification (NCBI taxonomy): domain Bacteria; kingdom Bacillati; phylum Bacillota; class Clostridia; order Thermoanaerobacterales; family Thermoanaerobacteraceae; genus Caldanaerobius; species Caldanaerobius fijiensis. Next base: position 92,038 of record NZ_FQVH01000002.1, on the reverse strand, counting down.
TTTCTTTCCTTTTTATTTGAGCGGAGATACATTAAGAGTTCGTTTTCTATACAGCGTGAAGCGTAAGTAGCCAGCCTTACGCCTTTGGTTTTGTTGAAGGTCGTTATAGCCTTTATAAGCCCTATTGTTCCTATCGATATTAAATCGTCACTATCTATCCCCGCATTAGAATACTTCTTTACTATATGAGCAACAAGCCTGAGATTCCTCTCAACCAATATATTTTTAGCTTCTTCATCGCCATTTAGATACCTTTTTATATATTCTTCTTCTTCCTCAGCACTTAAAGGCTGTGGAAATGAATTGGCATTGCTGACATAACCAGATAAAAAAAACATATTATTTACAAGAGGCAAGAAAAAAGTAATAAGGCCTACCATGGCTTCACCTCCACAATAGCTTACAATACATCATATGAAATCCTGTGGAGGTGCGTGCAAGTCCACTTTATTTTATTTTTAAAATATTTTCAACAATATCTTTAAATACAGGCGCTGCTCTAACTCCTCCTTCTCCTCCGTTTTCTGCAAATACTACAACAGCATACCTGGGATCACTGTAAGGAGCGTAACCCGCAAACCATCCGTGAGAAATCCCGGTTTTTCCCGTTTCAGCCGTTCCAGTTTTACCTGCGCTGCCCTCCCGTATATCAGCTCTGATGCCAGTACCATCTGTTACCACATCCCTTAACATCTGTTGTAGTTTCTTAGCTGTGCTTGCAGATATAACCCTATAGGATCTATTAACATTTTCTTTCCTAATCAAATTACCGTTGTCGTCTACGATGCCCTGAACAATAATAGGAATATGCCGGATGCCGTTGTTCGCTATAGTTGCCATCATATCAGCTACTTGAAGTGGCGTTACAGTCAGCGTCCCCTGGCCAATCGACAAATTGCCAATACCTGCCCCTGCTACCTCTTTCGGTTGGGGTATGTGGCCAGTGTTTTCCTCTGAAAAATTAATCACCTTATTTCCAAAGCCAAATTTTTCTGCCATATCAATAATTCTGCTGCTTCCCACTCTTTCTCCTATTTTTATAAACGTGGTATTGCATGAGAGAGCAAAGGCTTTATCCATATCCACAGGCCCATGGGCTTTATTCTTATAACAAGGGTATGATATACCATCAATTTTAACATTGCCCGTACAATAGAAAGTCTGTTTTTCTGTGATTACATTATTTTCCAAAGCTGCCGCTGCCACAACGGTTTTAAAGACTGACCCCAGCGGATATGCTGTAAGGGCTTTATTTACCAATGCCCCATCGCTGTTACTCAGGTATTCTGATATTTTTGATGGGACAAAATTAGGCCTGCTGGCCATAGCCAATATTTGGCCTGTCTTGACATCTAATATCACCACAGCTCCATTTATATGATGTTCATCCATAACATCTTCTGCAATTTTCTGTATGTGATAATCAATAGTAGTTTTTATACCATAAGATCTACGCTTTACTCCTGTAATTGTATACTGTGAGCCGAGACCCTTTATTGCTTGTAAGTTCCCATCTAAAAAAATGGTATATTGAATTTGTCCTCCTGAATTCAATACATTATCATATGCTTTTTCAATGCCGTATACCCCGCTGTGTGAGTAAAGATTTAAATAACCTATTATATGAGACGCTATCGCCTTATCAGAATATCTTTCGGATACTGTCGCTATGTATATGCCATTTTGTTGTGTTTTTATATTGCTATTTTCAATTGCAAGAGTAAATGCTGTACCATTTAACAGTTTCTTTAAAGTAAGGACATCACAACCTGTTATGCGCGTCAGATAAGATATGGCTTTGTTTTTATCTTTTATAAGGTCTGGAAACACTACAGCGTATTGAGTTGATTTTCTTTCTGTGATAGGTATCATATTTCGATCATATATAGTTCCCCTATAATCAGATAAATAGACCCTCCTTACCCGCTGGTCTACAGCCGATCTCGAATAAATACTGCCATTCACAATCTGGATATAAGCAAAGCGCGCAATCAAAATAAAACTCAAAGCAAGTATCATCGATAAAAGACTATTTATCCTCTTCAAAAAAATCACCCAGTCTATTATTTACCATAATAGACTGGGTTATACCTTTTTCCTTCTCAACATATCATAGGGTTTTACTCTATTTTTCACCTTTATTTTAAATAACTGTTGTGGGTGTGGCGCGACGTCTATAGTATTTCCTTCTTCATCGTACATTTCTTCAATGACCTGTTCAAAATAGTCTCTATAAGGGCCTATGATTTCTACTTTATCGCCTTTAAAAACCCGATTTCTCTGTTCTATCGTCGCTAACCCGGTTTTTTCATTGTAATCAAGAACCATCCCGACAAAGTCATAATTCCTTATATAACTACTGGTCTTATAGTTCTGTGATTCGTATGGTTTACCTAAGTAAAAACCGGTGGTGAATTCCCTATAACTGGCCTTTTTAAGCTCATCAAGCCATTGCTCCTTAAACTCATATGCTTCAGGTTTTTTGTAATACTCATCTAAAGCTTTTCTATATGCGCCTACCACTGTGGCTACATAATACGATGATTTATTTCGGCCCTCTATCTTAAAACTATTTATGCCCGCATCAATCATCTGTGGAATATATTGGATCATACAGAGGTCTTTAGAATTTAATATATAAGTCCCTCTTTCGTCCTCTTCTATTGGAAAATATTCTCCAGGGCGTTTTGCCTCATATAATGCATATTCCCACCGGCATGGGTGCGCACATTCACCTTTATTGGCATCTCTACCTGTCATATACATACTTAAAAGGCACCTGCCCGAATAAGATATACACATCGCACCGTGAACAAAAGCTTCAATTTCCAAGTCATCCGGTATGTTTTGGCTGATGTAACTTATTTCCGCTAGAGAAAGCTCTCTTGCTATTACAATCCTTTTTATACCTTGCCTGTACCAGAATAAGATGCTTCGAAGATTTACTGCATTTGCCTGCGTGCTGAGATGGACGTCGACATCTGGCGCTACTTCTTTTACTACAGATAAAACCCCAGGATCTGATAATATTATACCGTCTGCACCATTATCTCCCAAAAAAGCCACATAATCACTCAATCCCTTAAAATCATCATTATGTGGTATGATATTTACCGTTATATACGCCTTTTTGCCTCTATCGTGCAGGTATTGTATTCCCTTTCGAATGTCTTCTAAAGTAAAGCCTACACCCGATCTGAGCCCAAATCTATTTTCACCGAAATACACTGCATCCGCGCCATATTCTGCTGCTACTATCAATCTCTCTAGATCACCTGCAGGCGCCAGAAGCTCAACCTTTTTTTTATTCATCGCACAACACTACCTTTTTCTATTGCTTTTATCGCATTCAGGTGCTGGTCATAACTGTGCGAAAAGACGTGAGAACCATCACCTCTAGCAACATAGTAATAATAACCTGTTTTTGCGGGATTCAACGCCGCCTGGATAGATTTGTACCCTGGATTACTTATAGGGCCTATAGGCAAACCTTTAACATAATATGTGTTATATGGCGATTTGAACTCCAAATCTTTCAGAGTGAGTCTATCTTTCTGTATACCCAGGGCATATAAAACCGTGGCATCCACTTGTAGTTTCATGCCTTTATTTAGTCTGTTGTATATAACACTGGCAATAAGTGGTCTATCCATATCAATTCTCGCTTCTTTTTCTATCATTGATGCTACAATAACGACTTCATCTAATGGTATACGTTTATTTTGTGCGTTATAATACTTTACTACCACATCATCAAATCTCTTTAACATCATATCAATTACCTGATGTTCAGATGTTTGCTTTTTTATGAAATAGGTATCCGGAAACAGATAACCCTCCAGCCTATAAGGGCGATTAGAAGGTATATCTTTTAAAAATGCATAATCAAAAATTCCAACCTTACATTCTTTTAGAAATTCATTACGGCTCCATCCCATTTGTGACAATTTATCAGCGATCTGCGCTACCGTATAGCCTTCAGGAATAGTCAACCTGACGTATTCACTGACATTGCTGCCCTTTGTTAGAATATCCACAATGTCTTTATAAGGCATGTCCTGCTTTAACTGATATTTTCCGGCTTTAAAATTATTCCCCTTTCCGTTGATTTTTAAATAAAGCATAAAAAAATATTCATTTTTTATTACCTTATTTTCTTTGAGGATCTTGGCTATGCCTAAAGCTGTTGTATTAGCGGGAATTACCACATTTACACTTTTATTGCTGCTACCAGCAGGAATACTACTATTGATGTAGTATGCTATTAGAAAAACAATAACCAATACTATATATAACGCATACAAGGTATGTTTTTTTCGCATAGCCAAAATCCCCCTTTTTATTACATCCTCACTTTTTCCAGTACATCGCCGATTATCTTATAAACATCGGCAACCAAAGTGCTAAAAGAATATTCAGCTTGAAGGTATTCATTTAAGTCCATGTTCATGGAAAGAACCCGGTAGAGGTTTTGAAGCTGTTTCAATTCTTCATCGGCCTTTTCGCCCATCATCTGTTTTGTCTGATAATTTAATTGTTTTTGATGAAAATCTTGCAACATTTCTTTATTTTTAGGATTTGCTTCTATCTTTTTTTTAGCTTCTACTAGTCTTTTATACTCTTCACAATTTTCTATAGCCGAAGCCAGGGCATAAGCCGCGTCATGAACATTTACCATGAAACCCTCACCTCATATCTCCATAATAATCGGCAGTATCATCGGTTTTCTAGCGGTTTTTTCAAATAAAAATTTAGTTACAGCATTTTTAATTTCTGATTTAATAGTAGCCCATTCTGTAAAGTTGTTGCTCAAACACTCATCAAGAGACTTTTTGACGACTTTTTTTATTTCTTCCATAAGATCCTCTGATTCTCTGACATATACAAATCCTCTTGAAATTATGTCGGGTCCTGCGATCACAGAACCGCTATCCTTTGATATGGTGACAACAACTACCAAAAGGCCATCTTGTGAAAGATGCTTGCGATCCCTCAAGACGATATTCCCCACATCGCCCACGCCAAAGCCATCCACAAGCACTCTCCCGGCCGTAACAGTGCCGGCTATTCGCCCGGAATCTCTGTTAAATTCCAATACGTATCCATTATCTGCAATAAATATGTTCTCTGGTGGCATTCCAAGATTTTCAGCCAACTTGGCATGTTGCTTTAAGTGTCTATATTCTCCGTGAACGGGTATAAAAAATTTTGGTTTAACAAGCGTGTGCATTAACTTTAGCTCTTCTTGGCAAGCATGACCAGATACGTGTACATCTGCCAAAGCTTCATATACAACTTCAGCTCCTTTTTTAAACAGCTGGTTAATCACCCTTGATACAGTCTTTTCATTGCCAGGTATAGGATCTGCAGAAATTATCACAAGATCCCCTGGCACTATATCGACTAATTTGTGTTCTGAATAAGCCATTCTGGTAAGTGCAGACATTGGCTCTCCCTGACTACCTGTTGTCAAAATAACCACTTTATTATGAGGTAGTTTAATAGCATCTTCCAGCGATACCATCATATCACTGGGTAAATTTAAGTACCCTAATTCTACAGCCACATTTATTACGTTAATCATACTTCTGCCACTCACAGCAAGCTTTCTATTATACTTATAAGTAGCGTTTATAACCTGTTGTATACGATGAATATTTGATGCAAAAGTGGCAATCAAAATCCTGCCCTCAGCACCACTAAAAATATTATCAAGTGCTTCGCCAACAGTTTTTTCAGAAAGAGTATAACCTGGCCTCTCAATATTGGTACTATCTGCCAGCATAACCAAAACACCTTTTTTACCTAGCTCTGCAAATCTGTGTATATCCATTGGCTTACCATCAATTGGTGTGTAATCCACTTTAAAATCACTGGTATGAACTATTACACCCATAGGCGTATGAATTGCCAGGGCCACAGAATCTGCTATACTGTGAGTCGTTCTTATAAACTCTACTTTAAAATTGCCTATTTCTACTGACTCTCCAGGATTTACATTTATTAATTTAGAATCTCTTAGCAAACCTTGTTCTTTTAATCTGGTTTCAACAATCCCCATGGTCAAACGCGTACCGTAAACAGGCACATTTATTTGTTTTAAAACATAAGGCAAAGCACCAATATGATCTTCATGACCATGAGTCAATATAATCGCTTTTACCTTTTCTTGATTTTTCAAAAGATACGAAATATCAGGTATCACCAGATCGATCCCTAACATTTCATCATCAGGAAAAGCCAATCCACAATCTACTACTATAATCTCATCTTTGTATTCATAGACCGTCATATTTTTTCCGATCTCATTTAATCCACCCAATGGTATAATTCTTATTTTAGAATTTTTGGCAGGCACTATTTCTCTCCTTTCTGAACCCGTTCATACAAACCGATCACGCACCGCTATTATTTATTATACTTTATTATAATACCCAGTTCAAGCAAAAGAAAAAGTCAAAGATAAACCTGCTGGTTATTTCTTTGACCTGCAATTCTTACAATAACCAAAAAACCTTACATTATGGTCAACGATTTCAAAATTCTTCTCTTTTTCTATTCTCTTTTCCAGATCCTCCAACAAATCTTCTTCTACTTCGAATATTGCTCCGCACTTTAAGCAAATAAGATGATGATGTTGATGATCCTCTTTATTCTGGTATAATTCATACCTGCTTCTGCCATCATCAAAATTCAATTTGTAAATAATACCTAGTTGTTCAAATAGCTGAACGGTCCTGTATACCGTAGCGAGCCCGATCTCAGGATATTTCTTTTTAACAAGATCAAAGATATCTTCAATCGACAGATGCTTATCCAAATTTTCAATTATGGTATCAAGTATAACTCGCCTCTGAGTCGTAAGTTTATATCCGTTTCGCTTTAACTGATCTTTTAATTCATCAATAAACGAATTCAATACCATCACCTTTATGTTAATCTTTTTAATAACAGTTTATTCTTACAAAATTATTTTGTCAATACCAAAAACAGTATACCTTTCGGTATACTGTTTAATTAATCTTCGTCCTCATCGCTATCTTCATCGTCTTCATCATAATCATATGTTCCTCTACTCAGCTCCTCATAAGCTTCAGCAACCGCATTAAATTCGTCATCATCTTCTATACCTACAAAGACATCCTCACCATTTTCATCCTGTTCCACTCGCAGTATATATGCATCGTCAGTATCTTCTTCGGTAGGTGTAACAATTACATAAGTATTATCATCTACGTCCAGAGAAGCTATCAGTTCGAACTCTACCTCGTTGCCATCCTCATCAAAAAGCACTATAGTATTGTTTTCATTCATATTATCCATAAAATCACCTCATTATAAGTTATGATGCTATTCTATACCATTATATAAAATCTGTCAACAGCGTTTTTTGATATTATCCAGATATGACTGTAATATCAAAACAGCTGCCATTTTATCTATAACTTTTTTTCGTTTTTTCCTGCTCATATCTGATTGCAACAATACCCTTTCAGCTTCAACCGTCGTCAATCGTTCATCATAAAATTCACAGTTTATATCTGTTTTATTTTTCAACTTTTGAGCAAATTCAATAACAATTTTCGCCCGTGGCCCTATGGTATTATTCATATTTTTCGGCATACCTATTACTATTGATTCGACACCATACTCTTTTATTATTTCTTTAATTCGCTCTATATCGTTTTCAATACTACTCCTTTTTATCGTCATCAACCCCTGGGCAGTTATACCCAGGGGATCAGAAATAGCCAGACCAATGGTTTTGTCGCCCACATCCATTCCTAATATCCTCATATCATTCTCCTACATATTTTTTCACAAGTTCTTCCAATATATCATCTCTTTCCAAGCGCCTTATAAGGCTTCTAGCATTTTTATAACTTGTTATATACGTTGGATCGCCCGAAAGCAAATACCCTACAATCTGATTTATAGGATTATAACCTTTTTCTTTTAAAGCACTATAAACCTCAAATAGAATTTTTTGTGCCTCAGTTATGTCCTCTCGGTCAACCTTAAATTTCGCAGTTTGTTGTTCTTTGTTATTATCCATTTACATGCACTCCTTTTCAAAAGGAACTAATTATTCAACTGACCTTCTATAAGCTTTTTTGCCAAAGCCAGAGCCTCTTCTACTTTTGACGGGTCTTTTCCTCCTGCCTGCGCCATATTGGGTCGACCTCCACCTCCTCCGCCTGCAATCTTGGCTACTTCTCGCAGTACATTGCCTACATGTATTCCTTGTGCCACGGCACCTTTAGTAGCCATACCTACAAAATTAACTTTATTCTTTTCAATCCCCGCTAAAATCACCACGCATTCTGCAAACTTTTCTTTGATACTATCCCCTAACAATTTTAACCCATCTACATCAATATTTTCTAATTTAGCTGCCACAAGCTTTAGATTAGAAATATCTTGTGCATTTTCCATTAATGTATGCGCATAAAATGAAGCTATTTTCTCATTTAATGCATTCTTTTCCTTTTCCAGCCTCTTAATCTGCTCCATGAGTTCATCAATCTTACCTAGTAATTCCTTAGAGGCACTAATCTTTAAAAGCCTCGATGCCTTTTCAACTATACCGTCTCTCTCATTAAGGTAAGCCAGCGCACCTCTTCCCGTAAGTGCCTCAATACGCCTGATACCCGCTCCAACACTGGTCTCAGAAATAATCTTAAATAAACCAATCTGAGAGGTATTTTCTACATGGGTTCCACCGCAAAACTCTTTACTAAAATCTCCGATACTGACTACCCTTACAATGTCTCCATACTTTTCATCAAAAAGCGCCATTGCTCCTGATCTTCGAGCTTGATCAATAGGCATTTCTTCAACAGAAACACTTATGTTTTCATATATTTTCTTGTTGACTTCCTGTTGAATCCTTTCAATAACATCATCACTTATCTGTTCAAAATGAGTAAAATCAAATCTCAATCTATCCGGTCCAACATAAGAACCAGATTGATGGACATGATCTCCTAATAAATTTCTCAAAACCTTATGCAAAAGGTGTGTAGCTGTATGATTTCTTGCAGCATCTTCTCTTCTATCTACATCAATTCTACCAATTACGTCATCGCCAACAGATATTCTACCACTCAGTACACGCCCATTATGAAGGATTTTGTCTCCGCCAAATTTAACCGTATTCTCAACTTTGAACTCCATATTATCATTAAAAATAACACCTGTATCTCCTACCTGACCTCCGCTTTCAGCATAAAAAGGAGTTATATCCAGTATAATTCCTACTTCCTGACCTTCCTCGGCACTATTTATAACGCTGTCGTTCAAAATAATCCCCAATACTTTGGCCTCTGCTTCGTATTGCTCATACCCCACAAATTGTGTCTTAACTTTGGCAAATTGCTCCTTCGTATCGTCCAATGACCACAAGGAAGCATCTGCAATAGCGTGAGCCCTTGCCCTTTCCTTTTGTTCTCTCATTAATTCGTTGAATGCTTCTTCATCTACAGAAAACCCTTTTTCCGCTAATATTTCCTTGGTCAAATCGAGAGGAAAACCATAGGTATCATAAAGTTTAAAAGCTTTTTCGCCAGAAAGCACTGAATAGCCATGTTGCAACAGTTCATCAACGTACTGATCCAGGATATTCAATCCTTGTTCTATAGTTGCTGCAAAACGCTCTTCTTCTCTTTTTATAACCCTTTTTATGTAATCACTCTTGTTTTCTAACTCTTTATACGTGCCTCTATACTGTTCTATAACCTTCTGGCATACTTTGAATAAAAACGGCTCATTTAACCCCAATAAACGTCCATGGCGAGCTGCTCTCCTTATAATCCTCCTCAATACATATCCTCTTCCTTCATTGGAAGGCAATATGCCATCAGAAATCATAAAAGTTATACCTCTTATATGGTCAGTTATTACTCTCAGCGAAACATCTTTTGAAGGGTCTTCGCCATATTTTATACCTACCATATCCGATATATGGTCCATTATTGCCTTTATAATATCTACTTCAAATATAGACTCTACATCCTGAATAATAACTGCCATTCGCTCAAGCCCCATACCCGTGTCTATATTAGGATTTGGCAGAGGATTATAATTTCCAGCCTCATCTTTATCATATTGAGTAAAAACAAGATTCCAGAATTCTAAAAATCTATCGCAATCCTCACATATGTTCTCATCGACAACTTCATTATCAACTTCTTTACCCCTGACGATGCCGTGAAACATGTGGCAATGAGCCTTACCGCATTTGCCCCTTTTTTCTCCCCTATCATAATAAAGCTCTGAACAAGGACCACATGGGCCTGTACCTATTTCCCAAAAATTATCTTCTTTCCCCCTTCGGATAATCCTATCCTCAGGTACTCCAACCTGCCGCCAAATTTCAAAAGCCTCTTCATCTTCTTCGTAAATAGTTATCCATAACCTATCTTCAGGAAGCTTATAGACCTTTGTTGTCAATTCCCATGCCCATGGAATAACTTCTTTTTTAAAGTAATCTCCAAAAGAAAAATTACCCAACATTTCGAAAAATGTACCATGACGAGCTGTTTTCCCAACCCTCTCTATGTCAGGAGTCCTGATACATTTCTGACATGTGGTTACACGTTTACAAGGCGGTGTTTCCTTACCAGTAAAATACGGCTTTAATGGCGCCATTCCGGAATTTATTAACAAAAGGCTTTTATCATTCTTAGGTATCAACGAAAAACTGGGAAGCCGTAAATGCCCTTTGGATTCAAAAAAAGATAGATATAGCTCCCTTATTTCATTCATCGATAGTTTCTCCATGTCGTTCCTCCTGATAAAACATACATTTTTGTTTTAATTTATTATACCATATATTTTTAAACCATGTCCATGTTATCAACAATATAATTTAATATTACTTTTATAGTTGCTACAACAGGTATGGCAAAAAACATACCCCATACGCCAAAAAATTCTTCACCAATTAAAAGTGAAAATATAATTACTACCGGATGCAAACCAACGCTTTCACCTACAATCTTAGGTGATAAAATACCACTTTCTATCTGGTGAACAATTATAAAAATCACAACAGCTGATAACGCCTTGTAAGGGGATTGTATTAAACCAGCTATTACCGCTAACCCACCACTTACAATTGGCCCCAAATACGGAACGATATTCAAAATGCCAGCTATTATGCCGATTAATATGGCAAAGTTTAGACCTATAGCATAAAGGCCTATGGATGTTACTATAGCCACAAACAATGCTACAAGTAGTTGACCATTAACAAAACCTTTTATAACCTTATCAATTTCTTTTAGCAATTCGCTAATGGTCTGTCTATATCTCCCAGGGAAAAGCATCAAAAACTGTTCATATAAATACTTTGAATCTTTTAAAATATAAAAAGCTATAATTGGCGATAAAATAAAATTGACGCTTTGACTCATAATTGAAATTAAAGTTTTTATTCCATTCCCAATTATAACAGATATTTGCTTGTTTATTTTACCTATATTATCTATAATTGCTGTTTCCAGCTGTGGTGGTAAATATTCAGAATATCTCTTTTGGACAATTTTTTCTATATCATTAAATAATTTAAAGTAATATGGCAAAAGCGTACCAGCCTGAGATATTTCACCTAATATCAAAGGAATTATATAATATACAATTAAAGAAAAAACTAATATTATAATACCATATACAATTATTATTGCTTTTAATCGAGAAAACTTCTTTTGCGTCAACCAATTCACAGCGGGCATTAATATGTATGCCATAATAGAAGCTAATAAAAAAGGCATTAAAACCTTTTTTAATTTTATTCTATAGATAAATATAAAAGCAATCGTAAATATTAACAAGAATATCATTATATATTTTTTCACTTTATATCACCTTATGTACGGCATAAAAAGCATAGCCTTTTATGCCTATAGTTTCATACTTTTGCCATTTTTCTTATGGCATTAAATGCTTTTTCTGCCATATCACGTTTGATACCTTTGTTCATCTTTTTTAAACCCCGTTCTGCAAGGTATGTCACAAGACCTCCCAAAATCATACCTCTTAGCAATTTTCCATCCAATACAATTACCTCCTCGTTACAATAATATCGTGGCCATCATATATTATATCTTCATTTCTTTCTATAAAACTGCGTCCATTTATCAGGTCGCTTATTAAACCGTCACTCAATATATAGCCTTTTACCTGGTTATTTCCTGTATCTACAACCGCGTCGCTGACTATGCCCAAATTTTTGCCCTGAGTATCCTTGACACTACTACCTACGAAATGAGAATTCCGGTGTATAAATATATCAGAATTCTCACTTAGATCTTGTATAGAATACTCGTCCTTTACAACCAGATAATCTTTAGTAATGTGGGATATATTATTTGCCATCACAAACTTTGGGCTTTTAAAAATGCTTCCACTGTTTATAATGTATCCCACAATGCTGTCTTTTAAAGGTCCATATACTACGTCTTTTACATTGCCGAGTTTTTTTCCTGTTTTATCAGAATATACAGGTAGATTTAAAAGTGAAGAAGCTTTTATCATAGACATACCTCACTTTCTTATTTTATTTTTTCTCTTTTAAATACAAAAAATGCACCGTGCATCGGTGCATTTCTAATTATTTTTTACTATAATTCCTCCACCTACAACTATTTCCCCGTCATAAAACACAACAGCTTGTCCTGGGGTAATCGCCCTTTGAGGGTTTTTAAATTTTACTTTAACTTTGTCTTTTCCCATAGGGGTTATAACAGCCTGAGCTTCTTTAGCAGTGTACCTTATTTTTACATTAACATTCATCGCCTCTTCTAATCTGTCAAAAGGTATAAAATTCAAATCTTCAGCGATAAGTTCATCACTATAAACATCCTTTTCATCTCCGACTACCACAATATTTTCCTCCGGTTTTATGTCTACTACATATAATGGTTTTCCTGCAGATATACCCAGTCCTCTGCGTTGACCTATGGTGTAATGGGCAATACCTCTATGTCTTCCCAGGATATTCCCTTTAGTATCGACGAAATATCCAGCTTTTATCTCATCAGGCTTTTGCTCTTCAATAAATTTACCATAATCATTATCAGGTACAAAGCATATCTCCTGGCTTTCAGGCTTTGCTGCCACAGGCAACTTTAATTCCTTAGCTATTTCTCTTATTTGAGGCTTAGTATAATAACCCAGAGGCATAACTGTGTGCTCTAGCTGTTGCTGTGTAAAACTGTAGAGCACATATGTCTGATCCTTATTCTGATCAATCGCCTTTTTAAGAAGATATCTGCCCAAATTATCGTCGTATTCAATTTTAGCGTAATGACCTGTGGCAACATAATCAGCCCCTATTGACAATGCTCTATATAAGAGAGCCTCAAATTTTATAAAGCGATTACATGCAATGCATGGATTGGGCGTCCTACCATGTAAATATTCATCTACAAAATAGTCAATCACTTTCTCTTTAAATATGTCCTTGAAATTTAACACATAATGTGGTATCCCCAGTCTATTGGCAACTCTCCTGGCATCTTCAACCGCTGACAGCGAGCAACAACCGCCTTCATGGATGATCTTATACTCATCTTCATCAGGCCATATCTGCATAGTAACACCAATGACTTCATAACCTTCCTGTTGCAGCAAGTAAGCTGCAACAGAACTATCGACACCACCACTCATACCCAAAACAACTTTTTTTGCCATTACTCCACCTGCTTATTGATACCATGTTTTTTATAATAATCCTCAATAGCTCCTTTAACCGCTTCCTCTGCCAGAACAGAACAATGCATCTTCGTAGCGGGTAAGCCATCAAGAGCTTCTGCCACTGCTTTATTGGTCAATTTAAGAGCTTCCTCTATCGGCTTGCCTTTTATCATTTCTGTAGCCATACTGCTGGTCGCCACAGCTGCACCACAACCAAAAGTCTTAAATTTGGCATCAACTATGATACCATCTTTTATCTTAAGGTATATCTTCATAATATCGCCACAAACAGGATTTCCTACTTGAAAAACGCCATCTGCGTCAGGTATTTCTCCTACATTTCTTGGATTCATAAAATGATCCATAACCTTTTCGCTATACATTATTATTTCCCCTCTCTTGCTTTTTCGTATAATGGAGACATCTCCCTTAACCTTGCCACGATATCAGGCAAAACCTGGATTACATAGTCGATTTCCTCTTCCGTATTCTGTTCGCCTATAGAAAACCTCAATGAACCATGGGCCAGTTCATGAGGTAATCCCATTGCTAAAAGCACATGGGATGGATCCAATGAGCCTGACGTACATGCAGAACCGCTGGAAGCACATATTCCCTTCATATCCAGGCTCAGAAGCATAGATTCTCCCTCTACATACTCTACTGATATATTTACATTACCAGGCAACCTCTTTTCAGGATGCCCATTGAGTTTTACATGGTCTATTTTGTTCAGCAAACCATTAATAAGCTTATTTCTAAGGAATGTGAGTTTTTCCATACTTTGATTGAGGTTTTGAGTTGCTAACTCTATTGCTTTTCCTAGGCCTACTATTGCTGGTATATTCTCTGTACCTGCCCTTCGACCTTTTTCCTGTCCTCCACCGTGCATATACGGATGAATCTTTACACCCTTTCTAATATAAAGGGCTCCTATTCCTTTAGGACCATAAAATTTATGAGCTGATAGAGAAAGCATATCGCAATTTAATTTTTTCACGTCAACAGGTATATGACCAACTGCCTGAACTGCATCAGTATGAAATAGTATACCGCGTTCCTTTGCTATTTCTCCTATCTCTGCCACAGGTTCGATTGTACCCACCTCATTATTCGCATACATAACAGAGATTAGAATAGTCTGATCTGTTATAGCTTTTTTAACCTCTTCTACATCAACTAAGCCATATTCATCTACAGGAAGATATGTTATTTTAAAGCCCTGTTTTTTAAGATATTCACAGGTATGAAGCACAGCGTGATGCTCTATAGAAGTAGTTATTATATGGTTGCCCTTTTCTCTCAACGCATAGGCAGCAGCCTTTATAGCCCAATTATCAGATTCTGTGCCGCCGCTGGTAAAGTATATCTCAGCAGGATCAGCTCCCAATGCTTTTGCAACTCTATCCCTAGCAATATCCAGCGCTTTCTTTGATTCTCTACCATAAGAATAAAGGGTTGAAGCATTTCCAAATTTTTCAGAAAAATACGGCATCATCTCATCCAAAACTTCTTTTTTGACCGGTGTGGTTGCCGCATTATCTAAATATATTTTCTCCATAAATTGACCTCCTAAATCATATATAATACATGTATGAATCTTTACTATTCATTTTTTTATAATCATCAACCATATCCTGCAAAGTTATAGAGTCAACTACCTTATTTAAACTATCCTTTATTTTCTGCCATACCAACCTTGAAACGCAAAAATCGGCACGCTGACACTCTACCTCTTCCCCATCAATAACACATTCTACGGGAGCCAGAGGACCTTCCAATGCCCTTAAAATATCTCCTACAGTTATCTCGCTAGGTGCCATAGCCAATGTATAACCGCCCTGAGCACCGCGGGTACTTTTTACAAGACCAGCTTTCTTTAAAATAGCTATTAACTGTTCAAGATAGTGTTCCGATATATCCTGCTTTTCGGCTATAGTCTTTAGCGCAATAGGGCCTTCACCATAGTTTAATGCCAACTCAAGCATGGCTCTGACGCCATATTGTCCTTTTGTAGAAAGTCTCATCGTACACCTCCAACAATTCCTAGCTATATACTAGGATTTACACAATTAATTTAACATATACATGGCATATTGTCAAGTATTTTAGATACAAAACAAGAGGAGCTGGTTTAAAAATCACGTATAAACCCGCTCCATGACTAGTTAACGCAATATTGGTATCATAAGAATGGCTCAATTGTTCCTTTATCGTCAAATCGCAAATCAAATGGTTCAGTCAAAATTTTAATATCTTTTCGCCCCTGTACCATTGGAATTAAATTTTCCGATATCATTATTTCCTCTAAACTCAATGTATTTTTTATTCTAACTATCGTTGGACCATATTCTGCTACACTATTCAATGTCTTAATAGCAGCTTGTATGGCTAGCTTATCAGTATCCAGCACCATTGGCACTTTTACGGGACCTACCACCGTAGATGTAAGGGCATTGGGATATGTCTGGTCAAATCTCATCTTTTCAAACAATCGACGGGTGGTAAAATCAGCGGTACCTACACCATTAGCATTCCCGTGAGATTTTTCCGTAAGGCTGAGCACAACTATCCTTTGTACATCAGGTCCTCCTGAAGCATAGGGGGTAGGGTACCTCCCAGTTACATTTGGGTCCATGCCGTCCCCGCTTATATCCTTTCCTATTTCATCTATAACAAGTATATCAAATTTATCTAAAAGTATCTTTCCCATATGCTGTTTCGCCCACATTAAAAGCTCCGCTTCTTTATCCTCCATTTCTTCGGGATGTAGTACTTCTATTCTGGCGGTTTCATCATAAGCATTTTCTACTATGCCTACTCCGAAGACTATAGGCATTTTCTTTAATGCAAATCTGGCTATTTGAGGTACGTTTTTAGCCATATAACCAAAACCCATGGCATGGCATATTTCAGCACCTTTTTGCTTGCCTAGTCCGATAGTTATCATCTTCATAAGCCCTGATTCTATACGACCTCTAAAGGCAGTATGCGGTTTTATCCTGTTTATGATGACTATAGCATCGGCTGATGACGCAATTTTATCAAAATATACGGGCAAACCGTCATCGGTTTTCCCTAGTTGCACCACCTCCATTGACGATTTTATAGGAGCTCCCACGTATTCTTCAGTTACTCCCAGACCTTCAAGCACAGCCCTCTGACCTTCAGCAGTGGCCCCACCATGGCTACCCATAGCAGGTACTATAAAAGGTGAAGCACCTTTTTTCTTAATTTCGTTGATAACGGTTCTTACAATAAGTGCGATATTTTTTATACCCCTGCTGCCTACAGCAACAGCTACCGATTGCCCTGGCTTTATCCTTTCTATGAGACCCGAATTCTGTAACTTTTCCACACATGCTTTTTCCACATCATCTATTCTCGGCTGTTCAAAAATTTGGCGGATTTTTACCATCTTTGGTATAGGTATATCCGAGAGAAGTTCTTCAATAACACCGCTCATATTATCTCCTTCTCCTATTAATTAATTTCTTTCATATACAATTTTATCAAAAATCACGACAGTTTTCCATTTTGTTAGATTTTCGTCATTTATTCATATCTAAGTGCCTCTATCGGGTCAAGTTTGGCTGCACGGGTCGCAGGGTAAAGTCCTGCTATGACCGTCACAAGTATTGAGAAGGCAAGAGAACCTAAAACAAGCCACAGGGGTATATAAAATATTTCGGTATAAGTTCCACCCTTACTCTTTATATAGATGTTAAATATAAACCCGAGGATTTTTGTACCAAGCCATCCGAATAAAATCCCCATTATGCCTCCGATAAATCCAAGTAAACCGGATTCTACCAGGAAGAGATTCTTGATATTATCCTTCGACGCACCGACTGCTTTCATTATACCAATAGACCTTGTTCTTTCATATATTGACATTATCATTGTGTTTATGACGCCTATTGCTGCAACGAAAAGCAAATGCATTAATGTGGATTTCCCTGAGCCTGATGGGCCAACAACTGCCACAAACTCTCCGTCCCTTATTTTAAGGTCAACTCCGTTTAATGCAGCGACTTGTTCTTTTCCCATCTGGTAGAATTTAAAAACCTTGTTTACTTCTATCATGCTTTGGCCTCCTTTTTATAAATCTATCTTTTTATCAATAAGATATGATGTTACAATGAACAGCCCTATATATACAAGTATTTGGAAAATAGTGCTTGCTATATTTATTGGTAATACTGTAAAAGATAAAGCAACGACGCCACTTCTTTGTGCAATTTCTGAAAATGGACTGATATTAAAATTATATGGGAATAAATTTATGAGATAACTAGAGATTTTAGTAATTATATAGGAAATAAGTAAAAATATTACTAATGATAAAATTTTCCCATATTTTTTATTGTAAAAAGCTATTTTGCTGATTGTAAGGGAAAAATATGACAACACTAATACTGCGATAAAAGTCAATAAAGCAAATATAAATGTGTACAGTACAGAAATTTTATACTGGAGTATCGTATCTATAAGTGCTTTAGCTTCATGCATATATAATAGATTTATAAATGCCATTACTCCAGATAAGGTTATAAATAATGTAAATTCAATGATTGATATAATTAACTTTGAACCAGCTATAGCATAGCCTCTCTGTGGCAGTGTGAACAAAAGGTAGCCTGTATCACCGTACATATCCCTCTGATACAACATCACTCCTGATATAAGTACGGCTACAAAGCAGGCAAATCCAACCATAAAAGATACAACGAATGGTAAGCCATCTGACCATGTATCATTTTTCATTATAAGGTATATATTCAATAAAATTAAGGCAATTGAAAATCCAAGATAGTATTTATACCTTCCCGCAAGCTCATACTTTATTAGTTTAAGCATTATGCATACACCTCCCTGAAGATTTCATCAATAGATTTATTTCTTTCTGTCCTTAATTCTTCGGCATTTCCATTTAAAATAATTTCACCATCTGAAATAAATGCGACATCGTCAAAAAGCCTTTCAATATCTCTTACAAGGTGTGTTGATATAATCATTGAACTATCTTCGCGGATATTATCAATTATTGCGTCAATTATCTTTTCTCTCGCATTAGGATCTATACCGCCAAGGGGTTCATCAAAAATATACAACTTTGCATTTCTCGAAAGCACAAGTGTAAGATGCAATTTTTCAAGCATTCCTTTTGAAAGTGAAGTTACTTTATCATTTTCATCAAGTTTCATAAAATCCAACAGTCTTTTTGACTTTTCAAGGTCAAAATCAACATAAAAATCTTTGAAGAAATTTATTGCATCTCTAATCCTCATCCATTTATAAAGGTAGTTTACATCAGGCAGGTACGATACAATTGATTTTGTATAAATGCCCGGTTTCTGACCATCAATTAGTATTTGACCAGATGTTGGTCTCAATATGCCTGCTGCAATCTTCATAAATGTAGTTTTGCCGCTGCCGTTAGGACCCAAAAGCCCGAGTATTTTCCCTTTTTCCACTTCAAGGTTTATTCCTTTTAATGCCTTTTTACTGTAATAGTTTTTAGTAAGGTTTGTCGCTTTTAAAATCAGATCCATCAGTTGACCTCCTTTTTAAGATATTCTTTGATAATTTCGAGTATTTCATTTG
Organism: Caldanaerobius fijiensis DSM 17918; assembly: GCF_900129075.1. NCBI lineage: Bacteria > Bacillati > Bacillota > Clostridia > Thermoanaerobacterales > Thermoanaerobacteraceae > Caldanaerobius > Caldanaerobius fijiensis. The sequence continues at coordinate 72,733 of NZ_FQVH01000002.1, read as the reverse complement.
AATTGAAACCTAAGCTTCTCATACCTGTTACAAATGATTCAATTATCTCTTTTGCCATTTCTTTTTTTAATGATGCAAGTTTTTCGGTATTCTCAGTTATAAATGTTCCCATGCCTCTCTGTGTATATGTGACATTTTCTCTTTCAAGTTCCTGATAAGCTCTTTGAACAGTATTTGGATTTACCTTAAGGCTTTCGGCCATTTCCCTTACAGAAGGCAATTTATCTCCTCCCTTTAGTTTTTTTGTAACTATATCCCGCTTTATTATATCCATGATCTGGATGTAAATGGGTGTTCTCTCGTCAAACTCAATTTTCATGTTCCACCTCCATATCACTATCATAGTGTACTAACTAAATAGTACACTATGATAGTATAAATGTCAATAGGATAAACAATTTGTTGTACGTAAATTGCAATATTAAATGCAACATTTTCTAAAGAATTAATAAAACCATAATTTGCTAACCTCATCTAAAAAACATTCTTCAGGTGTCTTGTATCCTAATATCTTCCTTGGAAGTTGATTGCACCAATTTTGTATCCGTTTTATAGCCCCTTGTCGCCCGACAACAATTACTGTAAAATATTATTGTACATTCCTTATAACTGAAACAGCAGTTATAAAAATATAATCGTAATAAAACAGCAGCGGGTGAGATAAATGAAGTCAAAAAACATTTTAAAATTAGCTGTATATGCCGGTGAAATGATGTTAATGTACGGTGCAGAGACCTATAGGGTAGAAGATACTATAAGAAGGATATGTATAAGCGGTGGAATACCATTTGCTGAAAGTTTTGTAACGCCAACAGGTATTTTCGTATCTGTAGAAGACGCAAACGGTGAAATATTATCTATGATTAAACGAATTGAAAACAGGAGCATTGATTTAAACAAAGTATCTCTTATTAATGATTTTTCACGACAATTTGCTAAGGGAAAAATTAGCGTTGAAGAAGGTTTTATAATTTTAGACAAAATCAAAACAATGAAAAAATATAACGTGCTAACGAGGATGCTTTGTGGAGGGGTAGGCTCAGCTTTTTTTACGCTGATTTTCGGGGGTTCATATATGGATTCACTGGCCACATTAGTTATTGCCACTGTTGTTGAGTACATATTGATTTTTTTAGATAAATATAATCTCTCTTTGTTTTTTATAAATATTCTGGGAGGCTTTGTCACAGCCATCATGTCCATTGGACTAGTAAACATAGGATTGGGCGATCACATAGATAAAGTTATAATAGGTACTATCATGACAATGGTGCCAGGGGTTGCTTTAACCAATGCCATTCGAGATACCATATCAGGTGATCTGGTATCAGGATCTTCAAGAGCAGAAGAAGCACTTATAATAGCAATTGCAGTAGCTGCGGGCATTGGTTCAATTTTAAATCTCTACTTAAAATTCTGGAGGTAATAAATGTTTTTACAGGTCGTTTACGCTTTTTTTGCTACAATAGCATTTGCTGTTGTGTTTAATGTCCCAAAGGATGAATTAGTTAGTAATGGTATTAGTGGTGCATTAGGTTTATTTTGCTACCTATATTTTTACAAGTTAAGTGATTCAAAAACACTGGCTTCTTTCATAGCAGCAATAACTATTGGCATATGTGGTGAGGTATATGCACGGCTCCATAAAAAACCTGTCACCATGTTTATTGTACCTGCACTTATTATGTTAGTACCAGGAGCCGGCTCATATTATACCATGATATCTATATTGCAGCAAAAATACAAAGATGCTTTAAAATACGGCATCGAAACAGGAACCATAGCCTTAGCCATAGCAGCAGGATTACTTCTCGTAACATCTTCTGTGAAAATCATAAAATTAGGCCAAGAAAAAAAGCAAAAATAGACTAGATAAATAAAAATTCACGCATTCCCGCTATCTCAGTAGGAAAATGCGTGAATTTTACATAATTTAATTTATAATGCTCTTTCAATAAAAGTCTGGAAATCTTTTTTAGGTCTGGCACCTATTATTTTATCAAAAACCTGACCATCTTTAAATAATATAATCGTAGGAATGCTCATTATTCTGAATCTCTGTGCCAAATCTTCCTGCTCATCTACATTTACTTTGCCTACTTTCAATTTATCACTATAATCTTCTGAAAGTTCTTCTATAATAGGTGACACCATTCTACACGGCCCGCACCATTCTGCCCAAAAATCGACCAGCACAGGCTTATCTGATTTCAACACCTCTTGCTCAAAATTATCAGATGTCAATTCTACAACCATTTTAAACACCTCGATGTTATTTTATACTATTTCATGAATTTAATAAAGGTTTCTACTAACTCATCAACCTTTTCTTTCCTATCGCTTTCATCAACGGAGTTAACTACGCAACCCATAGCATGACTTTTAAGTATTATCGATCCAACCTTGTTTATAGCTGATCTCACTGCTGCAATCTGTACCAACACATCCACACAATATTTTTCTTCTTCAATCATCTTTTGAATGCCTTTTATCTGACCTTCTATCTTCTTTAATCTCTTTATCAAATCATCTTTTTGTTCGCTATAAGATACACTCACTTATAACATCTCCCCGCGTTTTTTGTAATCTATTAGATCTTTTATAACCTCGCCTGCAATTATAAATCCCATGACAGGCGGTACAAAAGATACACTGCCAGGAATCTGTCTTCTCAAAGCACAACGACCTTTACTTTTATCAGGACATACGCAGTTATTTTTGCATGTAGCTACCTCGCTCAAGCGCGGCTTTATAGGTGTTTCTTCCGAGTAAACTACTTTCAACGATTTAATATTTCTTTTTCTCAGTTCATATCTCATAATTTTCGCAAGAGGACATATTTTAGTTTCATAAATATCAGCAACCTTTAGTTTTGTGGGATCTAATTTGTTTCCGGCCCCCATAGCGCTGATTATCGGTATGCCTAAATTTTTACATCTTACTACAAGATCAATCTTTGCCGTAACAGTATCGATTGCATCTACCACATAATCATAATCTGTAGAAATCATTCTCTCTGCGTTGTCTGGAAGATAAAATTCCTTAAATGTCACCACCTCAGCCCTCGGGTTTATATCCATAACCCTTTGCGCCATAACTTGAACTTTAGGCTGACCTATGGTTTTCGTAGTGGCGTGAATTTGCCTATTTATATTTGTAATGCAAACATCATCGTCATCAATTAATACCAATTTCCCAACGCCTGATCTCGCTAATGCCTCAACTACATAGGAACCCACGCCGCCAATACCAAAAACTGCTACAGTACTCCTGTACAATTTTTCCATGGCTTCGGAGCCTAATAATAATTCGGTCCTTGAAAATGCATGCTGTTTCATATGTCCACCTTAATATGTAATTCCCTTAACTGTTTTAGATCTACAGGGGATGGTGCATCTGTTAACAAACATGAGCCATTCTGTGTTTTAGGAAATGCAATCACATCCCTTATATTATCAGTACCTGTAAGAAGCATTATCAACCTATCAAAGCCATAGGCAATCCCTCCATGAGGTGGTGCACCATATTTAAATGCTTCCATTAAAAAACCAAATCTTTCCCACGCCGACTCATTAGTAAACCCCAGCACCTTAAACATTTTTTCTTGGATATCTGTTGAATGTATTCTTATACTTCCTCCCCCTAATTCAACGCCATTTAGTACAATATCATAAGCTTTTGCACGTACTTTTTGCGGTTGTGAATCCAGCAATGGAATATCTTCATCCTTCGGAGCCGTAAATGGATGGTGCATCGCTGTATATCTGTGCTCCTCTTCATTCCACTCTAGTAGCGGGAAATCTACCACCCATACAAACTTATAATCGTCTTTTTTCATTAACCCTAATTTTCTACCAAGGTGTAATCTCAGCCTTCCCAGCACGTTGAAAACAACAGCATCTTCATCTGCTACAATCAAGAGTAAATCGCCAGGTTTTGCATTTAATCTTTTGATTATCCCATTAATTTCTTCTTCTGTCAAGAACTTGAGAATAGGCGATTTAGGACCATCTGAATCTATTGATATCCATGCAAGGCCTTTAGCTCCAAAGTCTTTTGCTAAGTCTACCAACGCATCAATCTCTCTCCTGCTGAACTTTTCTCCACAACCTTCGGCGTTTATTGCTCTAATACTTCCCTTGGATAAAGCAGACCTAAATACATTAAAGTTAGTCTCCTTTAATATATCTGAAAGATCCTTTAACTCCATACCAAATCGCAAATCAGGCTTGTCGCTACCAAATCTTTCCATGGCTTCTTGATACGTCAACCTCAAAAAAGGCGTTTTAAGTTCAATACCTAAAACATCACCAAAAACCTTTTTTAAAAGTCCTTCGTTTAGCTCAATAACATCATCCTCTTCTATAAAAGACATCTCTATATCAATTTGAGTGAAATCTGGTTGCCTATCCGCCCTTAAATCTTCATCCCTAAAACATCTAGCTAACTGAAAATATCTATCATAGCCGGCAATCATTAAAAGCTGTTTGAACAACTGTGGTGACTGAGGTAGGGCATAAAAAGTACCCGGTTGCAATCTACTTGGCACAAGAAAATCCCTTGCTCCTTCAGGAGTGCTTTTCGTAAGATAAGGCGTTTCTATTTCTAAAAAACCATGATCTATTAAATAATCCCTTACAATCTTTGCAACCTTACTCCTGGTTATGAGATAATTTTGCATTTTAGGCCTTCTCAAATCGAGATACCTATATTTTAGTCTGACGGATTCAGATACGTTGACATCGTCTTCAATCATAAACGGTGGCGTATCTGACACACTCAGTATTTTTAGATCCTTTGCCCTAATCTCTATCGTCCCTGTAGATATGTTTGGATTGTACGTTTCTTCATCCCTTTTTACCACATCTCCTATTACCGCCAGTACATATTCATTTCTAACCTTCTCGGCTTTTCTAAATACATCACCTAAAGACTGGTCAAAAACTACCTGTACTATCCCCGTCCTATCTCTTAAATCAATAAATATCAAACCACCTAAATCCCTTCGCCTCTGAACCCATCCCATGACCACTGCTTCACGACCTACTTCATTCTCTGTCAATAAACCACACATATGTGTCCGCTTTAAACCGCTTAATAATTCACCCATTATTGTTCCTCCTTTTAGTTCTTTAGTACATCTTTAAGTACGTCGACCAATTGATTAAAAGGTACTTCTCTTTGGTTGCCTGTAACCATATGCTTTAATATTGCAAAACCTTTTTTAATTTCTTCGTCCCCAATGATAAGTACGTATTGTGAATTAATTTTATCTGCATATTTTAACTGTGCCTTTATGCTTCTTCCCATATAATCTTTGTCACAGGATATACCTCTATCCCTTAGCTGTTTTGCCAGTCTATACGCAAAATCATCAGCCTGTTCACCTATGGCAACAATAAATACCTCAACATTGTTAGCTTTTGGTATTTGTATATTTTGTGCCTTTATAGTCAGGATGAGGCGCTCCAAACCCATGGCAAAGCCTACTCCTGGCATATCGGGCCCTCCACATGCTTTTACAAGCCCGTCATATCTTCCGCCGCCGCATACTGCATTCTGTGTGCCGATATCTTCAGAAATAATCTCAAAGGCCGTCTTCGTATAATAATCAAGACCTCTTACTATAGAAGGATCAACCTCATATTTAATATCCAAAAGATCTAACCTATTTTGCAACCTACTAAAATGATTTTTACAATCATCACATAAATAATCTAATATAACAGGTACACCTTCAAATTGTTCCTGGCATGATGGGTTTTTACAATCAAGCACCCGCAAAGGGTTTTTCTCGTATCTTACTTTACAGTTATCACACAGCTTGTCTAATCGCACTTTTAAAAAATCTTTTAAGGCTCTATTGTAATCAGCCCTGCATTTTGCACATCCAATACTATTTATCTTTAGCTTCAGGCCTTTTAAACCCACCTTATTTAAAATACTCATAGCCATATCAATAGCTTCTGCGTCAATAGAAGGATCGTCGGAGCCGAAAACCTCTACCCCAAATTGATGAAATTCCCTCATTCTCCCAGCTTGAGGCCTTTCGTATCTGAACGCAGAAATAATATAATAAAGCTTTGTCGGCTGCGGTTGTTCAGTTAGTTTGTTTTGAATGAACGCCCTGACCACTGATGCCGTACCCTCCGGCCTCAGTGTAATACTTCTGCCGCCTTTATCTTCAAAGGTGTACATCTCTTTTTGCACTATATCTGTGGTATCTCCCACACCTCTTTGAAAAAGTTCGGTGTGCTCAAAGGTAGGTGTTCGTATCTCCCTATACCCGTATTTACCCGCTATTTCCCTGGCTACATTTTCTATATATTGCCATATATATACTTCGTCCGGCAGTATGTCTTTTGTCCCTCTTGGAGCTGTTGTCAGCATTTTAACACCTCTCCTGTACTTTTAATTTAAGCAGTGTTTATTCGGTAAACATCTATAATACCTGTCAGCAGTTTTATTCTATTTATGAGCTTATTTAAATCTTCTTTTGTGTTCACCTCTACCGTTAAACTTATAGATGCGAGATCATCTTTGCTTGCCCTTGCATTCAGCGCTTTTACAGAGGTTTTAGCTTCTGACAGGATATTAGTTACATCTGTAAGCAAACCATATCTATTGCGAGATATAATTTGTATATCAGCTGGAAATCTATTATCTACATTTATTGCCCATTCAACCTCTACAAGCCTATTATTATCCAAAGAACTATTTGTTATATTTACACAGTCCTTACGGTGTATTGTTACACCGCGTCCCCTAGTTATATAACCTATTATTTCATCCCCAGGAATAGGGCTGCAACATTTTGCGAACTTTACCATTATATTATCTATTCCTTTTACTTTTACCCCTGTCTGATTTTTCTTTTCACTAAATTTCTTTTTAACCTCTATGTTTTCTATGTTTTGTTCAGTAATAATCTGCTGACCATCAATTTTAAGCTCTTCCTTTATCTTTAAAACAACCTGTACAGGTGTAATTGAACCAACTCCTACCGCCACATACATCTCATCGGTGGTTTTGAAATTTAGTTTTCTTAAAACAGCATCATAAATCTCATCTTTAATCGCGTATTGGCTCAATCCCTGCCTTTTTATCTCTTTTTCTATCAAATCTTTTCCCTTTTCAATGTTTTCTTCTCTCTGCTCTTTTTTAAACCACTGATTAATCTTATTTTTGGCCTGCGAACTCTTTACTATTTTTAGCCAATCCCGACTGGGTCCATGATTTTTATTAGGCGATACCATTATTTCCACGATATCTCCTGTTTTTAAGACCGTATCCAGGGGTACAATTTTACCATTGACCTTTGCACCAATACACCTGTGCCCTATATCGGTGTGTATCATGTACGCAAAATCAATAGGAGTAGATCCATAAGGAAGATTTATTACATCGCCCTTAGGCGTAAATACAAATACCTCATCAGTAAAAAGATCTATTTTTAATGCCTCCATAAACTCCCTGGGATCTTTTAACTCTCTCTGCCATTCAAGCAACTGTCTCAACCATGTCAATTTTTCATCAAAATCATCTTCAGAGCTTTTTCCCTCTTTATATTTCCAATGAGCTGCAATGCCGTATTCCGCTGTCCTATGCATCTCCCATGTCCTGATCTGGACTTCAAATACTTGCCCTTTTAACCCTATAACCGTGGTGTGCAAAGATTGATACATGTTAGGCTTGGGCATAGCGATATAATCTTTAAATCTACCTGGTATAGGTTTCCATAATGTGTGTACAATGCCCAATACCCCATAGCAATCTTTCACAGTGTTCACTATCACTCTTATGGCAGTCAGGTCAAAAATCTGTTCAAAAGTTTTGTTTTGAAGCTTCATTTTTTTGTAAATGCTATAAAAATGTTTGGGCCTTCCATCAATCTCTGCTTCAATGCCAATGCTCTGAAGTTTAGCTTTTAATATCTCTATGATACTTGAAATAAAAGCCTCTCTTTCTTTTCGTTTTTGTGCAATCTTGTCAACAAGTTCATAATAACCTTCTGGATCAATATACCGAAGAGATAAATCTTCTAACTCCCATTGTATCTTGGAAATACCAAGACGATGGGCTATCGGGGCATATATTTCCAGCGTCTCTTTTGCTTTTTCAACTTGCTTATCAGATGGCAGATATTTAAGAGTCCTCATGTTGTGCAATCTGTCCGCTAATTTTATGAGTATGACCCTTATATCTTTAGCCATGGCCATAAGCATCTTACGCATATTTTCGGCCTGTTGTTCTTCTTTTGTCTTATATTCAATTTTACTCAGCTTAGTTACACCATCCACTAAATCGGCGATTTCTTGGCCAAACTCATTTTTTATATCTTCGTAAGTAAACGGAGTATCTTCAATGACATCATGTAAAATACCTGCAACAATGGTACTAATATCCAGCTGTAAATCAGCCAAGATCAACGCTACTGCCAGCGGATGTGTAAGGTATGGCTCTCCTGACACTCGTACCTGACCTGAATGAGCCTTTTCCCCAAAATCAAAGGCTTTCTGAATGATTTTCACATCTTCATCGCTGGAATATGCCTTAATTTTATTTATTATGTCATCTAACATAATTCATCACCTGACTACCATTGCTTATCCATATCAATATGGATATTGAATTAACGATACTACATCGTAATCGCTCAGTGTCCTTCTACCTCCCAGCTCTGTGAGCTCAATTAAAAACATCAATCCTGTTACGTTTCCACCTAATTCTTCAACTAATTTTACCGCTGTAATAATTGTCCCCCCTGTAGCAAGCAGGTCATCCACTATAAGCACATTTTGACCCGGCTTTATGGCATCCTTGTGCAATTCCATCGCATCAGTACCATATTCTAATTGATATTCTCTCTTTATTGTTTCAGCTGGCAATTTCCCTGGCTTACGTATTGGGACAAATCCAACGCCAAGCCGATAAGCTAATGGTGCTCCTATGATAAAACTTCTAGCTTCAGGACCGGCTATTATATCTATCTTTCTGTCACTACATCTCTCGGCCATCTCATCTATTATATATTTGAGTGCAACACCATCTTTTATAACTGTCGTGATATCTTTAAAACTTATCCCCGCTTTAGGAAAATCAGGTATAATTCTTATCATTTCTTTTATTGTTGTTAGATCCATTTAAACCCTCCTAGATATATACATTTTAATAAGTACAATCTAATTATACAATATTTTTCGACATAAGAAAATCACTTGCTATATTACGCACCTTTAATAATTTCATGTACAGCCGAGAATTATTTAGATTTACTTTGCCTACCTGATTTATAGCGTAATATATTCCGTCGTCTTTTTCTGTCACTTTAATTAGTCCAAGTTCTCTAAAAATCTGCGTGCACAAATCAATTTTTAAAGGGTTTTTATTTAACATTTGTATTAACCTCTTACTGGAAATCTCTTTACCACATTCTTTTATACAAATATATACATCCTCAAAATCGCTTCTAGTCGGTATCATATCACAAACATCCTCGCTGTACAACAGCACATGACAAGGGTCATCAATAAAAAATACATTGAAGTCCATAACATTCATTATATCTTTTAAATTTTCTATATCGACAGGTAAATTTAAAAAAATTATATTGTGAAACCTACTGAAGTCCAATAAAGTATAATCAGGATTAACCAGCAGGATATTCTTTCTTTCATCATCAATGACTTCAAAGCACAATCCTATATTTTCAGACAGTTCACCAAACTTCCTTATAAAATTGATTAATTGTCTGAAACTATATACGATTATAAGATTATTATACTCTTTTAGCAAAGCAGGGAGCAGAGCTTCTTCTATTTTTTTCGCTTTTATATCTGATATCTTAACATGTTTTGGCGAAAACTCGCTCCTTAATATTACTCGCTTAAACGTATTTAAATATTTATTATATAAGTTTGTTATTTGACGTTTTGAATATCTCACATCAATTAAGTTAAACTGTAAATTGTTCTCATCATTCCATTTATTTATTTCTAAATTACAGACCACATCAATACAATCACCTTGTTTGATATCATTTATCAAACTTCCCATGTTAAATCCCACAGCATTTATTTCTCTGCCTTTACTACTATACAATTTCAGCCTCAAATGTCTATCATCGCCAACATTTCGCACATCGCTAACAGTCAAATCCTTACATAGGAAAACGGGTTTTTGATTACCTATACCATAAGGTTCAAGCAGAGACAATTCTTCTGCTGTATCTATAAGATAATACTCCTCAGGCAAGACCATGTCAATATAAATTTCAGGTGTTTTATGTTCGGGCTTCAAAATATTTTGTGCATACAAATTAATTTGTTTTTTAAAGACATCTATATTTTCTGCTTTTATGGTTAATCCCGCAGCCATATCATGTCCACCATATTTCTCTAAATATGGCTCACATACTTTAAGAGCTTCATATATATTGAAATATTTTATACTTCTACATGAACCTTTTCCAATGTCACCGGACAATGATATTACAATACACGGTCTATTATATACATTAGCCAATTTAGAAGCCACAATGCCGATTACACCTTCATGCCACCCTTCTTTTGCTAGCACAAGTACATCCGGAAGCATTTCGCTCTCTACCATATTTACAGCCTCAGAGTAAATCTCGTTTTCTATATACTGTCTCTGACTATTTAATCGGTTTAATTCCTTAGCTATATCAATTGCCTCATTCTTGTTTTCTGTCAGTAATAATTTTAACCCCAATTCTGGAGTAGACATCCTTCCAGCCGCATTTAACCTCGGCCCAATTTTATATCCTATATCTTCAGACTTTACATCGCCGGTTATCCCGCATACCTCAATAAGCGCCGTAATTCCAGGATCGCTTCTCTCATTTATCTTTTCTAAACCCAATTTTGCTATAATTCTATTTTCACCTACTAATGGAACAATATCTGAAACCGTACCCAACACTGCATATTGAATAAAATCATCTACCGAATATCCTAAAGCCATTGACAGCTTAAAAGCAATCCCAGCCCCAGCATAAAGTTTAAATGGCGATATATCATCTTCCCTTTTTGGATTGACAATACAATAGGCAGGAGGTAAAACCGGTCCACATGTATGATGGTCTGTAACAATTACGTCAATACCGCAATCATTAGCATATTTAATCTCGTCTAATGCTGTAACTCCGCAGTCAACAGTAATAATTAACTTTACACCACAATCAATCAAATACTTTACAGCATCGATATTTAGACCATAACCCTCATCAAGTCTATCAGGAATATAGTACATAACATCAGCCGATAATCCTTTTAATGCCTTATATAGTATAGCAGTTGAAGTTATACCATCTACATCATAATCTCCATATACAGCAATCTTTTCACCTTCGTCTATAGCTTTTTTTATTCTCTGTACAGCTTTTTTCATATCCTTTATTTCAAAAGGATCTCTAATCATGTCTTTAGATATATAAATATCAATTCCCCTTTTGGCAGCAAGTTGTGTCACTATAGACTGCTGATTTAATATATCACAGCCGATCCAACGATATTTTCTTGTAAGCATGAGATCATCCCTCTACTTCTTTTTTGTAAACCAGCTGCTAATGATCATGGTCCCTATAAGCCATAATCCTATAACACAGGCAATTAAATAACCTAATATACCAAACAAAGGCATATCCAATACTTTGGGCCCTGTATTTATCTGCAATGCCAGTGAGGAACCAACAATTAACGCAGATACGATGATGCTCAGTGATAGTTTGTTTGTTATTTCTCTCAATGCGTCTTTTATTTCATCAATATCATTATATTTTATTTCTATTGCCATATCGCCTTTTTCCGTTTTTTTTAGAATTTCATATATCAAATATGGCATTTTAAAACTCAGGCGCAGCAACTTCTTAATTTCCGGAATAGTTTCATCTATGTATGTTAGCGGGTCTAACTTCTTTTTAAACTTGTGTATAGAATAATCCTTTATGAGAGTCGAAAGGTTAAAGTCAGGATCTAATATCTTTCCAACGCCTTCAATAGTAATCAATGCCTTAAACAATAGCGTAAAATCGGCTGGCAAAACGATGCTGTGCTTATATACAATATTCGTTATTTGACTTATTAGATCCTTCATGTTTATATCTTTTATAGATGCATTATAATACACATCTATAATATCCTTCAAATCCCTTTTAAAAGAAATAATATCTGTACTAGATGTTATGCATCCCATTTCTTCAAAATCTTCTACCATAGAATCTACATCGTCATTTATAAAAGCCTCAAACAAATTATATAAAAATCGCCTTTGTATCCTATCGAGTTTACCTACAGTACCAAAATCAATATAGGCGATTTTATCATCACCCAATACCATTATATTACCTGGATGTGGATCACCGTGAAAGAAGCCAAAATCCATAACTTGTTCTAAAAAGCTGATAGCGCCAATCCTGGCAATATTCTTTACGTCCCAATGGCTTCTTTTTATACGTTCTATATTTTTTACGCCTATTCCATCTATATATTCTAGCGTGAGAACTTTTCTGGTAGTATAATCCCAATATACTTTAGGAATGACAACATGATTCCTGTTAAGAGAATTTTTATATAGGTTTTTGAATTTTTCTGCATTTCTAGCCTCCAATGTATAATCCAGCTCTCTCTTTAATGCATTACACATTTCCGTTGTTACCTGCACAAAGGATACTGGCCTATTTTTAACGTGTTCATCTAAAAACTGAGCAATCTCAGCGAGCACATTGATATCACTGCTAATCATATCATCTATGCCTGGTCTCTGTATCTTTACCACGACTTTTTCTCCTGTAGATTTCAGTGATGCCACATAAACCTGTCCTATAGACGCTGACGCAATAGGTGTTTCACTAAAATAATCAAAAACGTCCTCAATTCTATAACCTAATTCGCTCTCGAAAATGCGCTTTGCGTCTATAAAGTCAAAAGGTTTAACTTTATCCTGCAATTTTGCCAATTCACTGGCGATATCCTGCGGTATCAAATCAGTCCTTAAGCTTATCATCTGTCCTAATTTTACAAAAGTCGGGCCCAATTCTTCAAGGGCATGTCTTATTCTAACAGGTAAAGGAATATCATCGATTACCAGTTTTCTAACCCTGGTTTTTATTCCTAAATTGTTTAAGAGTATGTACAAACCATTTTTAGCCAATACCTCTATGATTTTTTTATACCTTTTTATGTTTTTTCTGTTCAATCATAGTCACCTCAAAAAAATTAATGATAATAATATCACCATGATATTATTATCATTAATCCTTTATTTTAATTATTGACCTTGCCTTATTTGTTCCTCCAGAGTTTCTATCCGCCTCTTTAATTCCTCAAACTCACTGCGCGTAACAACGTTTGTCGATTTCATTATTTTCTGAACCTCATCAGAAATTTTTTCTTTCATTTTTTGGCTTTGCTCTTCCGCTAACTTCATCATTCTATTTACAAAGGCGCTTTCGTCATTCTTGGCAATTTCTCCGCGCTTTACCAATTCACTGGCAATTTCCTGAGCCTTATCTTTGGTAAGAGAGATCAATCCGATCCCAGCCAGTATTATATCTTTTAGCATATCAACTCCTCCTTTAATTCGTTTTATATGATGCCCTTTTTGAAACTTCCCTATTCTTTAAAATATACCATATGGGACTGGCTATAAAAATTGATGAATAACCTCCGCTTACAATACCTATCAAAAGAGGTAAAACAAACTCACGTATTGATGGTCCGCCAAAGAAATACAACGCTACCAGCGTTATAATAACGGTCAATAACGTATTAATAGACCTGGCCAGAGTCTCCATTATACTCCTATCCGCTATAACATCGTATTTCTCTCGCCTCATTATCTTCAGGTTATCTCTTATCCTATCAAAAATAACGATGGTATCATTTATAGAGTAACCCAGCACTGTCAACATAGCTGCAACAAATGGTGTGTTTATGGGTATGTTAAAAATCGCATAGGCAGCATAGAGTATCAAAAGATCGTGTATCAAAGCCAAAACAGCTGCTACACCAAATTTAAACTCAAATCTTATGGTTATATAAATGAGCATCAGGATAGACGCTACAATCACAGCCCATATAGCCTGATTTCTCAACGTCACTCCCATAGAGGGACCAACTTTCGTAGTGGAAAGCGGTTCATTCTCTGGCAAATTAAATCTTCCCTTTAAAGCCTTAAACAGCTCTACTCTTTCCTGATCTGAAAGACTTCTCGTTTTGATTTGTGCCACATCAGGATTGTTTCCTATCTGTTGAACATAGCTATCTTTTAAGAGGTTTTTACTGCTCAATACATCGTTTATCTGGTTTACCAAAGCCTTAGTCACCGGCTTGTGAAAGTCTACCTGCATGAGGGTGCCGCCAGCGAAATCCACGCCATAGTTTACTCCGCCGCGAATTGCGGTGAATAAAAAACCGATTAGTATAATTGCAAGTGATATACCAAACCATATGTTTCTCTTTGCTATAAAGATTCCCATGACCGTACCTCCTTACGCTCCATATAATTTAAGGTTGGTGATGTTGGTATTTACAAGCATCTTTAGCAGCAATCTCGTCAGGGTTATAGCTGTAAACATGCTGGCAAGAACACCTATTATAAGGGTAACAGCAAAACCCTTTATGGTACCCGAACCCATATAGAAGAGCACGACACCTGCAATTATGGTGGTCAAATTAGCATCAAACACCGTCCAAAAGGCTTTAGCAAAGCCTGCATCAATAGCTGACCTCAGGGATTTTCCATTTCTTAGTTCCTCTTTGACCCTTTCAAATATAATAACATTAGCATCCACAGCCATACCTATAGAAAGAATAATACCAGCCATGCCGGGCAATGTCAAAGTAGCGTGTATGAGAGCCAAGACAATCAGTGTTATGACCGTGTAAACAATTAACGCCAGGTCAGCAACAAGCCCAGGCAACCTGTAATATGCAATCATAAAAAGCATAACGAGAATTATGCCGTATAATCCCGCCATCAAGCTTTCCCTCATGGAATCCATTCCCAGAGTAGGACCTATTGCCCTTACTTCCTCTGCCTTTAATGGAACAGGCAACGCACCTGATCTAATGAGGGTAGCTAATTTTGACGCCTCTTCAAAGGTCTGTAAACCTGTTATTATAGCGTTTCCATCAGTTATATGAGCCTGTACCACAGGATTTGATATCATTTTTTTATCTAGGTATATAGCGATAGGTTGCCCCAAAAACTTTTGTGTCGCATCAGAAAATAATTTTGTTCCCTTGGCATTGAATACTAAAGTCACCACAGGCTCTTCCAGACCCGCATTTGTCCTCTGCAATTCCGCTTTAGAAGTTTTTACTTCCGCACCTGTCAATATAGTCTTACCATCCGGTCCTACAAAACGCAGCTGAGCAGTTTGTCCTAAAACTTTTATCGCAGATTCAGGATCCTTTATGCCAGGCAGCTGAACCATAATTGCATTACTGCCGACAGGTGTAATTACAGGTTCTGTCACTCCCAGCATGTCCACCCTATTTCTCACAATAGCTATAGCTCTGTTCATAGTATCTGAATCAACTTTGCCTTGTGCAACAAGGGTTGCATAAACCCCGCCTTTAAAATCAAGTCCGAGTTTGATGTAATCTTGAACAGGTTTTATCTTTAAGCTCCCTATATTTATTCCGAAAGCCGTACCCAGTGCTAATATGGCTATAATAGCGACGGCTACAAGGAACTTCAAAGCATTTTTATAGTTCATTTATATGCCTCCTTTACACGTTCTAATTTGACAAAACAGCCTTTATCATAAGCGCATATTCTGTCCTTATCTTTAATATGTCACAGCTTAATTTGTGGGGCATATTGATGTTACCGTTATACTGATACGCATTGGCATGGCATCCACCACTGCAAAAATACTTTGCCCAGCATTTACTGCATTGGGGCTTTGTATAGATATTCGTCTTCATAAAATCAATCTGCATGTTCTGGTTAAATTCACCTGTTATGACATTTCCCATTTTGTACTCCTTTATGCCTACGAATTGGTGACATGGATAGACATCGCCTTCAGGTGTTACAGCAAGGTATTCATTTCCAGCACCGCAGCCTTTTATCCTTTTATACAGGCATGGTCCCTGAGTCAAGTCTACATTAAAATGGAAAAATATAAATGGTCTTCCTTCTTTATATCTCTTAATATATTCTTCTGCCAGTATTTTATACTGTTCTTTTATAACCGGCAGGTCTTCCTCTCTTAATGCATAATCCGCACTTTCTGGTGCCACAACTGGTTCAACAGATACCCTATCAACGCCGAGATCTACTATATGCAAGACATCCCTAGCAAAATCAAGATTATAACGCGTATAAGTCCCACGTACATAATATTCTTTATTTTTTCTCATTTCGGCCATCTTGACGATTTTATCCACTATATGTCCATAGCTGCCTGCACCATCTAGATGCACTCTCATCCTGTCATTTACTTCAGGTCGTCCATCAAGACTCAATACCACATTGTAGAAATTCTCGTTTATATAGCGCATATTTTCATCGTTTAACATAACAGCATTGGTAGTTATAGTAAAATTTATTGATTTGCCATATTTTTGGGCCTGTTCTCTGCCATATTCCACTACTTCTTTTACCACGTCAAAATTCATCAATGGTTCTCCGCCAAACATGTCAACTTCCAGATGATTACGCGAAGCAGAATGTCTTATTAAAAAATCTATGGCTTTTTTACCCACTTCAGCGCTCATCAATTGTCTTTGACCTTTAAAATCGCCTGCAGACGCAAAACAGTATTTACACCTTAGATTGCAGTCATGGGCTACATTGAGGCATAAAGATTTTACTACCGGCTTCCCATAAGGTATTTCTATATTTTCAAAAGGATCCTGCGTAAAAAGCATACCTTCCCGTTTTAGAGAGATCAATTCCTCATATGCCTCTTTTATGTTTTCAATATCATAAAAGTTTCCTAAATCCCTTACCGCGTCATCCAGTAATTCCTTTTCGATGTAATCAATAAGGTCATAAGACAAATCATCCAGCATATACAAGGCATTGCTATTTACATCCAGAGCTATTTTATTGCCATTGGCTTCAAACTTGTGTACTCCCAAATCCCTCTCTCTCCTTAAATATTAATGACATACACAAATAGCAGTAATAATAAAAATTATTACTGCTTTTATGTATTATATTATTTATTGTTTAAACAAACCTGATTTGCAACCGTGCACGATGTCTTACATGCCGACTGACATGATGACTGGCACTCTCCACAGCCGTACTTTTCTAAATTTTTATTCATAGAACCTTTGTTTATTATTTTGACATGCTTCACTGTAATTCCTCCCTTCCTGATAGATTATAGCATAACAATCAACGATTGTCATCTGTATCATCATAGATTTATTCCAATCATTCCACCAATGCAACCGCAAACCATACTTATTAGCAAATCGGTTAAAAAACTCTTTAAAGTCAAATCATCGTATATAAGCACATTTAACAACAAAAGTATTAATACATAGCATAGCCCTGCCACCAGACCATTTAGCCATCCCATGTTTTGAGCAATTTTAGCAGCTATAACACCTGATACAAAAACGCTAATCGCCACAACTACATGTATAAACATAGGTATGGTAGATTCTGAAATGGATGTAAATGAAAGCAATGTTGAATAAAACAAAAACAACACTAAAGATAAAATTAACCCAAATAATGTTCCCTTGATTATACCTCTAATTCCTATTATGCTATCAGAAGAATGCTGAACCTTTGCCATAAAATTCCCTCCTTCTACAAACGTCTTCAATAAAATCTATGACAGGAGGTACATTTTATGACAATTTATCTTTTAGTCTTTTATAGTCAATATTTTGCCAACAGCCCATTTGGCTATTTTTAATTTTACTTTATCAGCTCCCACTTCTATGGTAATGGTATCATCTTTTATATTAAGCACCTTTCCGTATATTCCGCTTTTTGTAATTATCTCATCGCCTGGCTTAAGAGATTCTAACATCTGTCTTTCCTTTTTATCTCTTCTCTGCTGTGGCAAGATGAGAAACAAATAAAAGATGGCTACAAACAGCAAGAGCTGCACAATTACTGCCACCGTGGCACTTGTCTGTTGTGACATATACATTCCTCCCTTTTTTTATATCATTTATTTTAATACACATAGCCATATTTTGTAAAGAATTCTTTTCTAAATTCAAGCAATCTATCTTCTTTAATTGCCTGTCTGATTTTTTCCATGAGTTTCATAAGAAAATACAGGTTGTGAATTGTAGCCAGCCTTGCAGCCAAGATTTCACCGGCTTTAAATAGATGTCTTATATAAGCCCTGGAAAAATTTCTGCAAGCATAACAATCACATTCTTCATCCAGTGGGCGAAAATCCTCAGCATATTCGGCATTTCTAATTACAAGCTTGCCGTGGCTCGTCATTACTGTTCCATTTCTGGCAATTCTGGTGGGTAAAACGCAGTCAAACATATCTATACCCCTTATAACACCTTCTATAAGTGCATCTGGGCTTCCGACTCCCATGAGGTACCTTGGCTTATCAAAAGGCAACAAAGGTGTAGTATATTCAATAACTTCGTACATGAGTTCCTTTTCCTCACCTACGCTCAGTCCACCAATAGCATATCCTGGAAAATCCAAATCAACCGTCCGCCTGGCGCTTTCTTCTCTTAAATCCCTGTAAGTTCCACCCTGTACAATGCCAAATAACGCCTGTTCATCAGGGCGCTTGTGGGATTCTTTACACCTCTTTGCCCATTTAAGGGTAAGTTCCATAGAATTTTTCACATAGTCATAATCAGCTGGATATGGCACGCATTCATCGAAGGCCATTATTATATCCGCTCCAAGAGCGTTTTGTATCCGCATATTTTCTTCTGGCCCGATGAAATGCCTGGAACCATCTAAATGAGAAATAAATTCAACGCCATCTTCAGATATATTCCTTAATTTATTTAAACTGAATATCTGAAAACCTCCGCTGTCTGTCAAAATAGAACCATTCCAGCTCATAAATTTATGTAATCCACCGGCTTTTTCTATAAGCTCATGGCCCGGCCTTAAATATAGATGATAGGTATTGGAGAGGATAATCTTGGCCCCTATATCTTTCAATTCATCGGGTGTCATAGCCTTTACTGTAGCTTGAGTCCCTACAGGCATAAAAACAGGCGTCTCAATAGTTCCGTGGGAAGTCTGAAGAAGGCCTAAACGAGCCATTGTATTTTTTTCCCGTTTGTGTACTTCAAATTTCAGCAAAAACCCTTCATCCTTTCCTGTATATAATATTAAAATTAAATTACAATTAAATAATCAACATAGCATCGCCAAAACTGTAAAACCTATATCTTTCTTCAACAGCTACACGATAGGCTCTCATTACATGATCATATCCACCAAAAGCGCATACCAGCATTATCAGCGTTGACTCGGGTAGATGAAAATTGGTTATAAGTCCATCCACCACCTTATATTTATAGCCTGGATATATAAAAATGTCTGTCCACCCTGAACTACTATGTATTACACCTGAATCATCTGCCACAGTTTCTAAAGTTCTAACTGAAGTGGTTCCTACGCATATGATGCGTCCGCCTTTTTTTCTAGCATCATTTAATGTCTTTGCGACCTCATCTGTTACAACATAAAACTCTGAATGCATCCGATGTTCCTCTATCTTTTCCACCTTTACCGGCCTAAATGTGCCCAGACCTACATGCAACGTGATAAAAACCACATGAACACCTTTTTCTCTAATCACATCCAATAACTCATTGGTAAAATGAAGACCCGCAGTAGGTGCAGCAGCAGAGCCTTCATGTTTAGAATATACCGTCTGATACCTTTCTTTGTCTTTTAATGACTTCTTTATGTACGGAGGAAGAGGCATCTGTCCCAGTTTATCCAATATCTCTTCAAAAACTCCTTCGTAGTAAAATTTAGCAATCCTTCCACCTGCATCTGTATTATCAATGACTTCTGCTTCCAATTCACCATCGCCAAAAACAAATCTCGTACCTATTTTTGCTCTACGCCCTGGTTTTACTAATACTTCCCACGTGTCAAGGGCTGTTTTCCTCAGCAGCAAAAACTCTATAATACCACCGGTATCCTTTTTATGGCCTATCAGCCTGGCTGGAATCACCCTGGTATCATTCAACACTAGGCAATCTCCTGGATTTAAAAACTGAACGATATCCCTAAATATCTTATGCTCTATGCTGCCATCTTTTCTATGAAGAACCATCAATCTAGAACTATCCCTTCTTTCTAACGGCTCCTGAGCTATCAGTTCCTGCGGTAGCTCGTAGTAAAAATCGTGTACATTCATTTTAGTATTAACTCCTTTTACAAAGATTTATTGGCTGTAGTATCAAAAACCGTTATATCTTTATAATAATACTTTAATATATCTATAAAACTTTTACCAGCTTTCTCGGCAAGCCCTCTGGCACCGTACTGACTCATGCCTACCCCATGACCCGAACCGCTACCGACAAACGTAAAACTCTCGGGTATGCTTTGGTTTTGTGGTTCATTAACAGCATCATTTAATTGCCCTAACCCGAATTTGCTGATAACAAAAAGGTTTCCCGATACTTTCGACGTCGACCAATCGCCTTTTATAGCATAAAGACTTTCTATATCTTTTGCAATAGTCATCCTACCATCAGTAACAGTCACAACTCTATTAACGGTTTTTTCTCCAGCTTTTGCTATGCTCTTGATCATTGCACTTTTTAGTCCGAGGCTCATCCTAATATTAGTTTCTCCCTGCAATGTATAATTATTTTTTGTTCCACTAATAATCACTGAAGTAGCTCTGCCCGACGAGCTTTTATCAGTAATCTTAATATCCAATATATCTCCTACATCAATTCCCTTCTTTTTAAGCATATCTTTTAATTCTGCCTGTGTGTATGTAACACTCCAGTTATCCAGATCTGGGTTATAACCCAGGGAATACGGGTCGTTAACACTTCTATAATAAGGTTCAGCGTATTTAAATACATCTTCGCTATTTTCGGTATATCCACCGCTATGAGAAAAATACAATGCATCAATAACTTTGCCGTTATATATAAGTACAATCCCTTTAGTATCATCAACAGCTTCGTTAGTTCTTGAACTTTCACCGGAATATTTATTGCCATTGTAGGTGTAAATATACCCGTTATACGCCTGGCTTGATACGTCATTGCTTACGTCAAAACCATATTTTGCATATTTAGAATTAGCGCCCAAATTTGCAACAGCATAACTTCTGGCTGCTACAGCCTGAGCTTTAAGCGCTTCCATAGGCCACGACGAGGGCATCTCCGAAGGCACTACACTGTATAAATACTGCTCTAAAGGGAGATAATTGATCACGGTCATATCACTGCCATCTTGCCTTACAAACCACAACTCGCCTCTATACGTCGTATCGTTATCTATCTCAATAAAGTTATTAGATGGCCTTACAATAAGCCTATCCGTTCTAACAGAGATCTTCTGAGATGTGATTATATAAATAGCTTTTGCAGGATTAACAACTGTAAGTTTTCGATCCAAAATGATATTTTTTAAACTATTTAGAGCATTGTTTGCATCTTCTTGACTCATGTATTCACCTGTTACTACCGAATATCCTCCTTCGTCGTACATCAAAAAACCATCTACATTTTTCTTTCTAAGTTCATCTATATATGAAAGACCTTTGTCCAAATCGCCACCAAAACCGGCAATGACTATATGATAATAATCATCTTTTTTGATAACTGCCTGTTCTCCCTCTTTACCTTTATATAAAGGAATAAAATTATCACCGTTATATACACCATAGGTTATAATACCTTTGGTATACACCTGCGAAGCATTGACCGCCTTGCTGCCATATTTTAAACCAACCCGTATGTACTGCGTTTCAACATGTAAATTTTCAGATGCACCCCTATTAAACCCCGTAATTGAAAAGGTGATAATCATCGTTAATATAAATAACGTTAATTTTTTCATTTCATGGTAATCCCCCTTGTGACTAATAATCTCAATGTCTGAATATCAGGTTCAATATAATTGTCAATATAATGCTCAACAAAATACCCGAGACAAGCGGGAAATAAAATGTAACATTACCTTTTCTTATTACAATATCCCCTGGCAACATTCCAAAACCTAATTTTTTACCCACTATAAATGCAATGCCTATCAAAATAAAAATAACTCCTACCAGGATAAAAGTTCTACCTAAACCGTCAAACATTATAAACCATCCCTCCCTATAGGGCAATCTTTAAATGCTCTAAAGCCAGGGGAGTAATTGTTCTCCCGCGGGGTGTTCGCTTTATAAATCCTATTTGCAACAAATAAGGTTCATAAACCTCTTCAATAGTTCCTGTATCTTCTCCTATAGATGCCGCAAGGGTCTCAAGCCCTACAGGACCTCCACCAAACTTCAATGCGATAGTTTTTAAAAGCAATCTATCGATTTCATCTAATCCTAATTTATCAATATCTAACATCTCAAGAGCAGCCCTTGTTATTTCCTGGGTAATATTGCCATCAGATTTTACCTGAGCAAAATCCCGGATACGTTTTAAAAGCCTGTTGGCAATCCTGGGCGTACCCCTTGAGCGCCTTGCTATTTCGTATGCGGCATCATCATCAATAGACACACCCAATATACCAGCAGATCTCTTAACAATTTTATATAGATCATCCTCGTTATAATAGTCCAATCTACTCACAACACCAAACCTATCTCGCAGTGGAGATGTCAAAAGGCCTGTTCGCGTTGTCGCTCCTATAAGAGTAAATCTAGGCAAATCGATCCTTATAGACCTGGCACTGGGTCCTTTACCTATTACTATATCCAGAACGAAATCCTCCATAGCAGGGTATAATATTTCTTCCACAGCTCGATTTAACCTATGTATTTCATCTATGAATAAAATGTCATTTTGACGAATATTGGTTAAAATAGCCGCAAGATCTCCTGCTCTTTCAATAGCAGGTCCTGATGTAATTCTAATCCCAACTCCCATCTCGTTAGCAATTACATTAGCCAATGTGGTCTTACCCAACCCTGGAGGGCCATAAAGTAAAACATGATCAAGGGGTTCATGTCTTGCCTTTGCTGCATCTATATATATTGTCAATAGCTTTTTTATTTTCTCTTGCCCAATGTATTCATGTAGATACCTGGGTCTTAAATTATACTCCAAACCACTATCTTCATTACTCATCTCCGCGGCAACTATTCTTTGCTGCACTATCCGCTCAACTCCTTTAACGCCATTTTTATAGCGTCGTCAATTTCGAGTCCTTCGATCTTATCCACGACCTTCGCAATCTCGCTTTTGTTAAAACCTAATGCCATCAGAGCCTGAACCACCTCTGAAGTTGCCTCTCCAAAAGAAGATACACTACTTATAAGGTCTTCCTTATCTACCCTGTCTTTTAATTCCACAATAATTCTTTGAGCTGTTTTCTTGCCAACACCAGGTATACTCGTCATGGATTTGACATCATCTGTCGCTATAAAGGTTAATATTTCTGTAGGAGTATATTTCGAGAGAATATTTAAAGCCACTTTTGGTCCTATCCCTGAAACTGAGATAAGACTTCTAAAAACTCTCCTTTCATTCTTATCATAAAACCCAAAAAGCTTTATTTCATTTTCCCTTACATGGAGATACGTATACAGCTTAACTGTATTGCCAAGATTTAACATTTTTGCTGTCGCTTTTGATATATACAGTTGATAGCCTAACCCCGATACTTCTACAACCACACTTTCATCATCGATTTCCACTACTTGTCCCCAAATATAATCAAACATACCACTAAACCCCAAAATTATAATTTGAATATGTTCCTGTGCTGTGACAATGACAAATAGCAACAGCCAACGCATCCGCGACATCATCAGGCTTTGGAACTTCCCTTAAATTTAACAAGGCTTTAACCATGAGCTGCACCTGTAATTTCTCTGCTCTTCCATAACCTACCACTGCTTGTTTAACCTGTAAAGGGGTGTATTCGTAAACTTCTACATTTTTTTTAGCAGCAGCAACTATTGCCACCCCTCTTGCTTCTCCTATTACAATAGCTGTTTTAGCATTTTTATTAAAAAATAATTCTTCTATTGCGAAAGCATCGGGTCTATATTTATCGATCAGATCGCCCATTTCATCGTAAATTTCTCTTAGTCTATCAGCCAAACACATATCTGAAGGCGTTATTATAGCTCCATATTCAATAACATTAAAATGATTGTATTCGTAATTTACAATACCATAGCCTAACGTAGCGAGTCCCGGGTCGATTCCCATTACAATCATTTGACAAATCCCCTCTCTTTTCAATTTTAGCATCAAAGGAGGACTTTGACAAGAAACAAAAAATAAAACACGTAATTACGTGTTTTTAAGTACTTAAATCTGAGAGTACCCGTGTAACTTCATCTTCGGTATCCACCACTATATTATCCTTTAAACGCCTCTGTTGTTGTTCATTTAACGAGCCATAAAAAATATCAGTTTTTTGAATTTCCTCCAAACCTTTATCAGCGTCATTTTTAAACACGCCTACATAGCCATTACTATCAATCTTTATAATAAAATGATTAGGACAATATCCTTCTGCTGTCCTATATAAAATAACTATTTTATTATCAAATCGCTGCAATTGCCAATTCGCAAATTTATTTTTTACTTGCCCCTCATTCATGCCTACTTCATCAATGTTTGCATCTCGCTCAGTAGTTATAATATGCCCGCACGCCATATACTTAGTTTTAAAGACAATTTGAGTTTTGGGGTATACCGTCGTTTGCATCATAACCTGTCTATCCGGTTTTTTCTCAGCAATGTTTCTACTACGGCTGTTACTCATATTTATATAATAACCATACCCGAATCCCAATAATAAAAACAGTATATAAACTATTACAAGTGGACCAGAAAAAAGTCTTTTTCTCATTTTTATTACCTCCATTTATATGTATTACCATATTATTGTCAATTATACATTATTTATATAAAAATATGTTTTTGTACACGACCTAAAACAAAGTACAAAGTGATATTAATTTAATTCAAAAAGGTACTGGTAAATTGGCAAGATTTTTGTTATCTTATTATTATAAATGTAGTATCATAAAAAATACTGTTCAGAGGTGTATGTAGTATGGAAAAACAGTTTATCGTATTTAAATTAAATGATTATAAATTTATGGCAGACATAATGGATGTAGTAGAAATAATCAATTATAGAGAGCCTACATATGTTCCCAATGCCCCATCTTTCATATCAGGTATTATCAAAAATCGAGGCGTTATTGTGCCTATAGTCGATTTAAAAAAGAGGTTTCACCTCGAACAAACCTCTAATATTAATATAAACAAAAAAATTGCTGTTATACAGGTAGACGAAATTGTCGTAGGGTTGATAGTTGATGACATAACTGAAATAATTGTAATAGATGACAACAATATCAAGGATGTCCCTGAAATTGTAAAAGAGATCGATAAAAAATATATCATAGGTTCTCTGGAATACAACGACCAGCTTATATTAGTCTTCAATTTACGAGAAATTTTATCTCGCGACGAAAAAGAAATGATAAAGGAGATAGGGTGATTACTCTATCTCCATCTCATCAGTTATCTCCAGATTATGATATACGTTTTGTACATCGTCGTGATCATCAAGGGTTTCTATAAGTTTTAATGCTTTTATAGCCTGTTCTCCCTCAAGCTTTACTGTGTTTTGCGGTATAAGTGATATCTCCGCCGATGTAATATTGTAACCGCTCTGCTCTAAAGCTTCTTTAACCTGATATAATGCTGATGGATCTGTTATTATCTCATAATCCTCATCTTCCACCGAAAAATCTTCGGCTCCCGCATCAATGGCTTTAAGCATTAACTCATCGCTATCTATATCATTGCTTTTTTCAATAGAAATAACACCTTTTCGCTCAAACATCCACGACACACAACCGGCAGCACCTAAACTGCCACCTCCTCTGTCAAAAAGGTGTCTCATCTCACCAGCTGTCCTATTTCTGTTGTCAGTAAGTGCTTCTACAATTATAGCAACACCGCCAGGCCCATAGCCTTCATAGGTTATACTTTCGTAACTGACACCTTCTAACTCACCTGTGCCTCTCTTTATAGCCCTCGTAATATTCTCACTAGGCATGTTAGCTGCCTTGGCTTTAGCAATAGCATCCCTAAGCTTGCTATTGGCATTAGGGTCTCCTCCGCCTTCCTTTGCTGCCATTATTATTTCTTTTGTTAATTTAGTAAACAATTTACCTTTTTGAGCATCTGTTTTCTCTTTTTTGTGTTTTATATTAGCCCATTTAGAATGTCCAGACATATATAAAAACCTCCTCAACATCTCTCAAATGCCAAATTACATTTTATCACACTATGTCAACGGTGTAAACTCATGCTGCCCATGTATATACTGATAACTTCTGTAAATAATATAAAAGGTGATAAAATGAAAAAAACAATCAAACTGTTAGCACTAGGATTTATAACGGGTATTTTAAATGGACTTTTTGGATCTGGAGGAGGTACTATTGTGGTACCTGCCCTCGTATTTCTATTCCTCATCGAGGACCACAAGGCCCATGCATCGGCTATAGCTGTAATCTTGCCCTTTGCTCTTATAAGCTCGTTTATCTACATAAAAAATGGCATTTACGATGTGCCTTTAACTTTTAAAGTTGGTGCAGGAAGTATATTAGGTGGATACATTGGAGCGAGGTTATTAAATAAATTATCTTCAGACTCATTAAAAAAAATATTTGGTACTTTTATGATAATCGCTGCTTTAAGGATGTGGTTTTCATGATCCTTTTTATAATAGGGATCTTATCTGGAATCATAGGCGGAATGGGGATAGGCGGTGGCACCATACTTATCCCCGCTCTGAGCATATTTAGTCGCGTCGACCAGCACATAGCTCAAAGCGTAAATCTCTTGGTTTTTATACCAATGGCGACCGCCGCATTGATCACCCACTATAAAAATAACAACCTCATTTTCAAGATTATTATATCACTAATTCCAGGAGGCATAATGGGTAGTATTTTAGGAGCTTACATAGCTATATGGCTGTCGTCAATGATTTTAAAAAGGATGTTTGCGGTGTTCTTGATCTTAATGGGTATATATGAAATACTTTATAAAAAAAGCGGGAAAAAACACTGGTGAAGAGGGATTATTTTGATTCCAAAAGTACGCAGGCGTTATATATAACCTTTAAACCCTTTGACTTTGCGGCCTCTATAAGTTCATCACTCTCTGCCCCTGGTTGAAACCATATATATTCTACTCCTAAAATCCCCGCTTCATCTACATAATGCATGCCAAACTTAGGTGCAACTACCATGTCTATAACCCTGGGAACAACAGGAAGCGATTTGAGGTTTTGATAGCAGGTATCTCCATCAATACTTTCATACAGAGGGTTAACTGGGTATACCTCATATCCGTTATCTTTTAGCTTTCTGTATATCTTATAACCATATTTCTCTTTATTGGGAGTTGCTCCCACCACTGCCCAGACTTTTTGGTCTAATGCATCTTCTATATAGCTATACATATTCATCACTCCATTTCATAATATTCATAGCCGGTTATATCAATTTTAGCTTTTCCATAAGTCATATCCATTATAGCGTGATTAACATAATTGATTTTATCATGAGGTACAGCAATAATAAGATCAACTGTTTCTGAATACTGAATGTCAACAACCCTTAATCCTTGTTTTGATAAATAGTTCTGTATTTTTCCCAGTGAAGTATAATCAATTTTAATTTTTACAATGGCATGTAAAACCTTTTTCACAATTCCTGCTGCATCAATGGCTATTTTTGCCCCTTTACTATAAGCCCTTATAAGCCCCCCTGCTCCCAACAATATACCACCAAAGTAACGTGTAACCACCACAGTCACATATATCAGTTGTTCCCTTTTTATCACCTCTAAAACGGGCATACCTGCAGTACCAGAAGGTTCCCCATCATCGCTAAACCGTTGTATTTCCCCACTATCTCCTAATATATACGCATATACATTATGAGTCGCATCATTATGCCGTTCTTTTATATTATTTATAAATAGATGAGCACTTTTCTCATCGGGAGTATATTTTGCATATCCTATAAAACGAGATTTATTAATAATTATTTCTGCACTGCCCTCGTCTTTTACAGTTATAAATTCGCTTAACATAAACCAACCCCTGTTAAATTATATAATAAAAGAAAACGCGTTACAAGCCAACAACGCGTTTTACCACAAAAGATTTTAAAAATAAATTTTAAACAAGGGCTTCTTGAATTATGTTTCGATATTTTTTATACGATAAATTAACCAACGCCTTATCCTGGCTATAAGTGATTTTCAACAATGCTTCATCAATTGGATAAAATCCTCCTCCTGTAAAACCGTCTTTTTTGCTGATATTAAATGATTGATCATCTGTTACCATTATATACCATGTGATTTCATTGCATACAGGAATTTGCCTTGTAATAGAAAAGAACTCATAACTTGTTTCCCCAGCAGACGAGATAATTGTTAGGTGATTTAAGCCAGTTTCTTCTTTTACACGCCTTAATGCCACATCAACAGCCAGTTCGCCGTTCCTGATGACGCCCTTGGGAAGCACCCATTCGTTTTTCTCATTTCTCAAGAGAAAAACGCTATCACCTCTAAAGACAACTCCCCCCGCGCAAATTCGTTTTAACATGGCTACACTCACCTTTCTTTTATCATATTTGTAATTAATATATTCTACATAAATTTAAAAATTCCTCTAAAAACTTTACGAAAACTTAACAAATTTATATTTTTATGAATAATCACAAATGAATAAGAACTATCATGAAGCTTAAAATAATATTGAGGTGATGTTATGATTATCCTTTATCACTGTTACGGTGGAACCCATAGTTCTATTATAGCCTGTTGGATGCATCTAAACAGATTGCCAATGGACAGTATACCGGACAGAAAGACAATTGAAAACCTGCCGCTTTTTGATCAGCTGACATCTCAAGATCACGGCAGGATAATAAAAATAGGTACAGATGAATTAGGCAATACGATTTGTTCACTGGGACTTAAGAATCAAAAAAATATGATAATTCCTGCACTAAAAGATCTTTATTATGAAATATATAAATCTACAGATGGTTTTTTAGACGTAGATACATCGCAGGCTGTCAATATAACTATGAAAATAGGAGGATTTATATCCCGTTCATTAAAACTGACAGCTTTAGGCAGGCCTATCGTGGTTTCAGGATCTATAAAAGCTTACAAAAATATAGCTCAAATTGTAGCTAACACAAAAAAGCAAGAACAAGAAGCTTCAAAGCAAACTGTCACATAGGTTATTCATACAACCTCGTTTCAAGTATCTTATCCACATCAAGATCTTCTAACTGCATATAATATTTTAAGCTATCTAAAATAGCTTTGATAGGGACAAGGCCAATTATTTCCGTCCCTATCACTGAAACTCCATATCTTTTGGCCTCTACTTTTATAAGTTCTAAGACGCGATATATGGGTGTCTTTTCATAATCAACCAGATTCATAGATACCTGAACAATACCATCTCTATTGAGCCTTATACCCAACGCTTTAACATATCTCAGTCCACCGCTTATATACCTTACAGATTTGGCAATTTCTTGTGCTATTTTTATATTATTCGTATTTAAATTTACATTAAACGCTATAAGAGGTTTTCTTACGCCGACAGCTGTTACTCCACTCTTCACATTCACTTCATAAGGTCCATAGTCTGGAATCCATTCAGGTTTTTTTATCTTAGAAAAAAAGCCTTCATACTGCCCCTTCCTTATGTCAGATAGTTCAACCCTGTTAGGTTTTGTGGCGGCATAGCCATACAAATAAACAGGTATAGAGAGTTCCTGGCCTATCAGGTTACCTAATTTTTTGGCTAATTCAATGCATTCCTCAATAGATACACCAGATATAGGAATCAATGGAACCACATCAGCAGCTCCCATTCTGGGGTGCTCACCTCTATGCTGTGACATGTCAATACGCTGCGCGGCTACCCTACACGCATTAAAAGCTGCATTTACAACAGATTCCGGTTGACCGATAAATGTATAGACACTCCTATTATGGTCCGGGTCTCCAGAATAATCCAGTAATTTAACGCCGTCAACTTGTCTTATGGCATCAGCTATAGCTTCCATAACATCCTTATCTCTTCCTTCGCTAAAATTAGGAACACACTCTACAATTTTTTTTGTCATTATTTCCGTCACCTTTCTAATATAAAGTCATATATTGCTTAATTCATATATAGCCATAGAGTATATTTTTGCCAGTTTAATCAGATGCTCGATCTCAATATATTCATCTTTCTGGTGAGCCAATTCTGCTCCACCGGGAAATACAGGCCCAAAAGCCACAAAATTCTTAAAGGCTCTGGCATATGTACCTCCACCTATAGCTATAGGATTACTTACATCGTCTCCAGTCGATTGCCTGTATACCTTCAACAAAGTTTGAGCTAATACACTGTTTGTAGAAACGTGAATGGGATCAAAGCCATTTAAATAAACGTAATTGAATTTTTCCGGCAAATGCCTTTTTATGATTGATTCTACTGTATCTCTAGAAGCCGTAACAGGATACCTTATATTTATTTCTACAGTACCTTTTTTATCATCCACATTTATTACCCCAATATTAAATGTAAGTCCACCAGAAATATCATCAGATATGTTTAAACTCATATTTTTACCTGTATAGTCCATACCTACCTTTTCTGCAAAATACGAAATAAATTGGTAAACATCATCCCTGGCAAAGTCAAGCCTATATAAAATCATTATTAATTGCATAATAGCATTAACGCCTTTTTCAGGGGTACTCCCATGTGCCGATATACCATACGACTTAATCAGTATATCATCTCCTCTATCCAGGAGCTTTACATTTACGTTGTCTTCATTGATCATTTTTAAAACAAGCATTTTTATGTAATCTTTTTTATCAGGATTAACCGACAGGCAAGCTTCACAATAATCGGGCACCATGTTTGCAGCGTTACCACCTTTTAAATGCTTCAAAAAAATATGGCCTTCCTTTTTGGTTTCAAAATCCATTTTTATTTTAAATGTCAATATACCCTTTTCTGCAAAAATAAGTGGAAAATTAGCATCTGGAGTAAACCCTAAATCAGGATATATTTCATGCTTTTTATAGTACTCAATATCTTTCCAGCCACTCTCTTCATTGGTGCCAAAAATTATTCTGACTTTCCTCTTGAGGGATACACCAGAGTCTTTAATAGCTTTTAATGCGTAGAGACAAGCTATGGCTGGGCCTTTGTCATCTATAGCTCCTCTTCCATATATTCTGTTATCATGTATCTCACCTGAATAAGGAGGATATGTCCATCCATCTCCCTCTGGCACTACATCCAGATGGACAAGAATACCTACCATCTCATCTCCATCGCCATATTGAGCATAACCGACGTATCCATCTAGATTTTTAGTCTCAAATCCCATCTTTTCTGAAAGACTTAAAACATAGTCCAGTGAGCCCTTTACGCCTTCGCCAAACGGCGCTCCTGGCAATGGCTCACCCTGTACGCTCCTATATTTTAGCACATCCTGAGTAGACTTTATAATATCGCCGGCCATACCCTCTATTAACGCATCAAACTTCATCCCCACACCTCCATATTGTCTATTTATATTCTCATACATTATTCTATAACTTTTTGTGATTATAAAAAAGAGGGGCGGCCTATTTTATGTTTGGTCCAACCCCGTCAACACCTGGTCAAACAGGTTTATCCTGCACTTTTGCTTGGTTACATCCCACTGTTTGCATACAGCGCAGCTTCTTTCTCCCTGTGATAATACATCTTTAAGATTAATAGTCGAATACAGTGAATCATCCCTGGCAAATCCGGGACAATTCATCCCGACGGCATTTAATTGTTCTTTAGTAGCCATTTTATGACCTCCTCACACTTATTTTTCCTTGCTTATAAAAATAAATTCGTAAAATTTCTCTAAAAAATTAAACATGCGCTTGATACCATATAGTAATATTCGTATTTCTGCCAAAATTAAAAGATTTATATGATAACCTTGAAAAATGTGCATAGAGATAAGGAACAATGGCTTTTATATCACCGGGCGCGACGACAATAGGTTCACTATCATCTAACCAATCTTCTCCATTAGGACTAATTTGCAGTTTCACTTCGGCAGGATTCACACCATTATTTTTCACAAAAAATGAATACATACTCATCTCCGATGTATCATATACATTTCCACCCATATATGAATCTGTCGTATTTACTGTCTGACTTTCGGAGTTCTTTAATCTACTGTATAGCGTAAAAAGATTGGTAGCTTCATAGGTTATAATAAGAGACGGTCTTTTGGAAATATCTTCATATTCTCGTGTGGCTATTACTTTTGCTTCATAATTTCTGGTCTGCAATGATTTTAACATCATACCGTAATTGGGATATAGCCCTATATACCATCCTTTTACGAGATTTGTTACATCCCATGAATATTTGTTGATGCTAAAAAGATTTACAGAACTGCCAAATGTATGGTCATCTACAATAGGTGCATTAGACCAATTGACAGTATACTCATCCCAATCCTGTGTTACCCTATACGGTGTAACCACATCAATTATATTGGTATTGTAGATAGATATAACATTTAAGGTCATAACTGCATTAGTAATGCTGACGCCAGCAGGGATTGATGAAATATCAAATTGAACTAGAGCCATAAACACTGTATAATTATCATATCTGCCTACATTCATATAATTGAGAGTCCCATAATTTTCATTAGGGTATCGAGAATTTATTTGTGCATCTTTACTTGACGAAGGAATAATAAGTGTAGGCAAATCTCATTCCTCCATAATTATATGATTTAATATAGACAATGCTTCCTGATCGTAGATGTTAAACAATTTCATAGATCTCAATATCTCGTTTTCTGCATTCTGGACAAAGCCGTAACGGTAGTACAGCTTGCCCAGTCTCAGAAGTACTGTTTTGTCTTCTATCAAATTTAGAAGGCCTAAAGCGTTTTCAAAAATTTCAAATTCTTCTAAATATAGTAGTTTGTCAAGGATATCAAATATGATATCTGAATATTCTTTTGAGGTCTCTATATCATCACTTAATATGTCCGGTTTTTTTCGGTTTAATAGATCATTTAGCCTCTGAAAAACTTCATATTTTTTAGCTTTTTTAATTCTGCAGCATTCAGCAATTGTTTCCTCATACTCATTCTTTATCACACACCTCAACATAAGATCATCAATTACCATATCATAGAAATGACTTTTTGAATCAATCATTTTCCACATATCATATGCCTTATCCAGTTGCTTAAGGTAAAAAAGACATCTTCCATAGAGATAATATATTTCGTCATTGCATTTATCGTTCCTTAACAAAGGATCAAGGTATTCAAGGCATATATCATATCTTTTATACCTGAGAAATATATTTATCATAAGTGATATTCCATCGGGATTCTGTATATCAATCATGTCTTCGAGCTTCTCTCTGGCTTCAGATACGCCTCGTGTTTTCATGAGTATTTCACACATTTTGAAAAGAGGTTCTTTAAAAGAATTATTCATCTTATAAGCCTGTTCGAAATGCACATAAGCTTCATCGTAATCTTCTAATTCTAAATACAATTCGCCTAAGGCATGATGCGCTCTGAAACTCCCTACACCCATTATAAATCCTATATCAAAAGGCGCTTCCCCCATCTCAATACATTCTTTAAACAATCTCTCTGCTATCGTATACCTTTTGTTTACATGATGTATATATCCTTTTAGAAATACAAGATCCGTCAAATCCGGGTAATCGCTTAAACCCCTTTCAATAATACTTAAAGCTTCATCATATCTTTTAAGTTCATTGTAACATAATGTCATCCTCACATAGAGCTTAGATAGGTAACCTGTTTTTCCATGGGTATTATTAAGTGAGAGCATATACTCGTAAAGTGCCTTATTGTAATCCGAGAGAGCAAAGTACTCATTGCCCATGTTAAATCTCATAAACGCATCGGAAGGATTTTCCTGTAAAACCCTTTCTATAATACGCATATTTCTCTTCCGCTTTTCTTTTATAACCACTTCATCATCAAGGTAACCATAATGGTAAACTTTTATATCTGTACTCACCAGCTTGGCACCAGGTCTTATTTGCTGTATGACTGCGGCTATCTGCTCGTGTATAGGATATATAAATCTGTATTCAGGTCTATTTCTCATAAGCCTGAAATTCATATTTAAAGCTACTTCAACTCCTGGGTTTTGCCCCACATAGTTTATTGTCTTAAAAAAATAGCCTTCCACATCATCTGTTAAAAGATTTCTTATTTTTTGTTTATCTTCTTGGTCCAGCTCATCATCAGCGTCCATAAGCAGTATCCATTTGCCATTGGCTTTTTCCAGCGACGCATTTCTGGCTTCACTAAAATCATCATTCCACCGAATACTAAAAACCTTTGCTCCATATGATTCCGCTACTTTCACCGTACTATCTGTAGAACCCGTATCTACTATTATCATCTCATCAACTATATCCTTTACGCTGTCAAGGCATCGGGGCAAATTTTTTTCTTCGTTCTTTACGATCATACATAAGCTTAGCAGTGGACTTTCGATCACTATCACCACCTCACACTATTTATGTTATGTAGTGGGTGCACATAAGTGCACCCTTTCTTTAAATCACGTCTGAGCATTGTAGTAAAATACGGCTGTAACAGTTGCAGTACCGGCATTGTAATAAAGCCTGGTATAATTTAAGAATCTTTGCGCTACCAGCGTTGTAGCAGATCCAGGAACAACGCTCACCTCTCCGCTGAGGTCATCAATAAAGTATGCATCAGCTGTTGTTGGACTTATCTGCAGTTTTACAGATATGGCAGCAGCACCGGTATTATACACATAGTAGGTGTACATCCTCTTTTGAGACGTATCTTCAAGGAGCAGTATTCCTGTACCTGTAACATTGTTGATAGATGTCGTTGCCGAAGTAAATACCCTACCTGAGAGAATATTTGATACGGTATCTGTAGCAGGAGAAAGAGATCTTATATTCACGGTATTTGTAACGTTAGTATTTACTGTTTCTACGATGCTCTGCACTGACACTGTATCGGTAGTATATGACAAAGATCTTATATTAAAATTCGTTGCCGCCACAGTAACAGACGCATTCTGAAGCATCGTCTGAAGATTGCCACTGGCATCTGTTAAAAGCGCTGTAACAGTTCCTCCTGCAGTCCTGCCGTGTACTAAAGACTTTAACTGGTCAGCTACAGGGTTAAATACGATATTATTGGGCATATATTATCCCCCCTTATTTAAATATTCTATATTATCTATACTCATACATATTCGAATTAATATATTTTTGTGCATCAATTTTTAATATCCATTTACATATTTATTCTGGTGTAAAAAGTATCAATTATCGTATAGCTCTACAACCCTATACAGTTTTTGCACTAAAAGCATATATTGAAATTAAAAGTCGTTGAATTGGAGTGAGATAAATGATTAAGATATTATTAGGTAGTCCTGTAAGACAGGAATATGCTATATTAAAAGAATTTCTTGAATCTGTTGATAGGCTAGAGACAGATGACATTAGTTTAGATATAATGTTTATAGATGACAACAATGACCAAAAATCAAAACAATTGCTCAGAGAATATAAAAGGGATGACAGTAAAATTATACTAAAAGAAACAAAAAGTACAGCCGAAAACTACAAAGATGAGATAACCCATCATTGGAGAGAAGATCTTATATGGAAAGTGGCAGCATTTAAAAATTCAATCATAAAATATGCAAAAGATAATTGTTATGATTACTTATTCCTAGTGGATTCTGACCTTTATTTGCATCCCATGACGCTAAAGCAACTGGTCGCCTCAAAAAAAGATATCATATCAGAAATCTTTTGGACCAAATGGACCCCTGACTCTATTGAATTGCCGCAGGTTTGGCTAGAAGATAACTACACATTATATGCGCAAAAAAGAGGAGAAGTATTGACACAAGATGAAATAAACAAAAGGATAATGGATTTTTTAAATATGCTTCTAAATCCCGGCATATACAGAGTCGGTGGGCTGGGTGCCTGCACGCTTATTAGCAAAAGAGCATTGGACGCCGGCGTATCGTTTGACGAAATATATAATATATCCAGCATTGGCGAAGACAGGCACTTCTGTATACGAGCAGCAGTCCTCGGGTTTGAACTCTTTGTTGACACTCATTGGCCGTTATTTCACATATATAGAAACAGCGATCTTCAGCGCCTAAAGGAATATAAAGAAACTTTAAAAAAGGTAGACAACAAGTACAAATATATTATGCTACCAAATCAGAGAAGAATAAACGTGGATCAAAACGAGATTACTCTAGCTATGGTAGTTAAAAACGAAGCGGACAGATATTTGCCAGAGGTTTTAAAAATAGCTTCAAAAATTGTCGACAAAGCTGTCATCATCGATGATGCCAGTACAGATAACACCAGAGAAGTCTTTGAAAGTTTTTTTAAGGGTAAAGAATTGATTTACATTGTAAACGACGTTTCCATGTTCAACAATGAAGTGGA
The DNA here is from genome assembly GCF_900129075.1 of Caldanaerobius fijiensis DSM 17918. NCBI lineage: Bacteria > Bacillati > Bacillota > Clostridia > Thermoanaerobacterales > Thermoanaerobacteraceae > Caldanaerobius > Caldanaerobius fijiensis. Next base: position 35,989 of record NZ_FQVH01000002.1, on the reverse strand, counting down.
GCTCAGAAAAAAATTGTGGAAAGCGGTGGTTGCTACCAATCCCGATTGGATATTATGCCTGGATGCTGATGAGATCATCGAAGACAGAATTGTAAAACACATAAAAAATATAATTAATCAGCCTTATTACGATGTAATGTGTTTCAGATTATACGATTTCTGGGATGAAAAACACTACAGAGAAGACATGTACTGGAACGCCCATACAAAATGCTGGCCATTTCTTTTGAGGTATCAACCACAATTTAACTATATATGGAAAGAGACACCTCTTCATTGCGGCAGATTTCCTTCCAATATATTAGAACAGCCTTACGCCATTAGCGATATCAGAATAAAACATATGGGGTGGTCGAAAGAAGAAGATAGAATCAAAAAATATCAGAGGTATATGGAATTGGATAAAGAGGGAAAATACGGAATTCCTCAACAGTATACATCTATATTAGATAAAAATCCTTCACTAAAAGAATGGGAGGAATAAGCCTCCAACTATTTTTGGAGCCTTATTCCTTTCGTTATAATTGCTGCTGCCTGATTCCTCAATGTCTCATCATCAGGAGCAAACTTATACTTATTATATCCATTAATAAGTCCTGCACTATATAATGCAATTATGTCATCTCTAGCCCAGGAATTCTCTATGTCTTTAAATTCAGAATGTCCATGCCCTACGGGTAATTTAAGAGCCCTCGTCATGATCGCAGCCATCTGCGCTCTTGTGAGATAACTGTTGGGATAAAAATTCCCATCGCCAGCTCCATATATGATTTTTGCATCCTGCGCCGCTCCTATATATTTATCTGCCCAATGGTTCCGAGTGTCCGGATATGTACTTTCTTTTAATGGAATTTTCAACGCCTTAACGAGCATTTTAATAAATTCCGCTCGCGTAACCCTATAGTTAGGATAAAACCGCCCGCCATCTCCATCAACAATCCCATTGTATTTTAGATAATTGATTTCATCGATAGCCCAATCATCTAATATATCCGAAAAACCTAGATAACCATAAGGAACGCCGTATTGATTTTGCATACCCTTCAGCGTCTTCATATAAGCATCGCTTTCAAAACCCAATCGCCATAGCGCGACCCCTTCAATTCCCAATTTTCTAGCAAGATCTAGTTTATACTTTAGGCTATACTCATTTTCAAACCAGACCTGGTGTTTAACTCCATCCTCGTAATACTGATAATAGGCTTCTTTATAATAATCGCTCCAGCATATCTTACCGCCATAAATTGTTTGTAATCTCTTAACCGAATCAGCCGTCACAACTTTGTTACCTGTACTAGCCCAATCATATCCATAATTAGCAACACCCAATAAAATTTTTTCTTTAGGTATTTGTGATATAGCGTAGTTCAATGCCTTTTCTACCCATGGATATGAAGCTATAGGCCCTGGTTCTCCTTTAAACCAATGTTCATCATATGTCATCAAGATAACCTCATCAGCTATTTCACCGATTTTCGCGTAATCAAATCCTCCTGACCAGTTATTATCCGGAGAATCATGGGTTATAGCAGGAATTGCAACTGATAACATATATTTGCCATTTAATTGGCTTTTTAACTCTGTTAAAAAACTATTAAATATGCTTCTTTGAGCATATGATAAATTTTCTATATCAATATTGACGCCAGCATAACCCTTTGACAATACCTTTAAAATATTTGATATCAAATTACGCCTGGCATAAGAATTTTTTAGCACACTATCAGCTAACACCTGATCAAAATTATCAGTCAAATTGTTAATAACGATAATCGGTCTAATACCATGACTTTTAGCATATCCCAATATATCCTCATTTAAATAACCGTGTAAATTTCCGGACTTATCAAAAGTATAAGCAAATACTGCAACATCTGATATATAGTCTTTATACTTTACCAGTGATTCAAAGGCCATATTATCGCCATAATAATCAACAGGTGCATATCCCATTACTTTCAGCGACGAATACCCATCGGCTGGAGAAACCAGCAAAAGCGCTAAAAGCAAAACAATAAACAAAATCTCCCTCATATCTCTCCACTCCCTTTGCACCTTTATACTATATTTTAAGTGTCAAAGGTCTTTTAAAAAAGAGGGTAAAAAATGGAATATGGCAGGGTACCCTGCCATATATGTGATTAGTTTATATTGAATTTCTTACGATGTTCTGAATGTTGTTTTGCATCTGCCTCTCTATATTTGTGGTAAAACCTGTTGCCCCTGTCTGCCCTGCCGTGCCACCCTGCGCTTGATAAGCACTGGCTTGTTGAGGTTGATTCCCTGAAAACTGAGCATAGCTACTACCTTTTCCTGACGTCATATAACCAGGCTGTCCAGCCCCCAGAGCCTGTCCGCTTTGAATTGCCCTCTGATAACTGCTTTCCATTGGTGATCTTCCCTGGTATGTGGCATTGGATTGACTGGCTGTGGTGCCGGCCTTATAGCCTGTTGCGTACTCTCCTTCCATTTCAGTCCAGTATCCAGCCATGGGGCCACCCTGTGCTCCTGTATCTGCACTTATATTTGCCAAACGATTGACTGTTTGCTGAATATTGGACCTCATTACCTGCTCTACAGAAGCTCCAGGCATAGAACCTGTCATAGGCATACCATATGTACCGCTCTGCTGCCCTCCATACTGTGCTACCGTAGTATAACCAGTAGGTTGCGCATATTGGGGCGGTTGTTGATAGCCTGCTCCCATTATCTGACTTTGAACATTGGCAAATTGAGCCTGAGCCGTTCGCAAATCATTGGGGTTTACCATATAAGGTTTGTACCAACCTTTTCTATTCATAGTGTTCCAGAAAATCATTTGATTTTCGTGTTCGTCATTTAAAATGCTCATAATATCCTGTTTCAAATTGACATCAGCGCATTCAGATGCTGCATAATTATAGGAACTCTCAATCCATTTTTGTGATGCAACACAATCAGTTATAATATCTTTATCAGATAACATTTTTTTACCTCCTTTTTAATACATCCTTTGTGGCATATATCCCTGACCGTATTGTCCCTGTGCTGCTGCACTATTGATATGTCTCATCAGCATATTAAAATGATTCATATGCTTTTGTGCTATTCTGTTGCATTCATCTTTTATTTCAGGATCACTGGATTCATTTGCATATGACCTGAATTTTTTAATCAACAACTCCTCGTTGCTCAACTGATCCTGAAGTACCAGTAACTCCCTCTCTGTCATATCTGTCCCTCCTTTTTAACATTTTCGATTTTATTTTTACACGCCAGAAGGATTTTATTCAAAATGAGATTAATAAATTTAAAACATTTAAGCTGGCAGTTTATACTGCCAGCTTAATTTGTGCAAATCATATAAGGGGCATTATTTTCTCTTCAGTCCTGTTTTCCATCAACTCGCCAATAGCATCACTTAATATGTCTATACCCCTGTCTATCTCCTGGTAAGAGAGAGCCGCAAAACTTAACCTAAAATGGTTATCTTCTTCATAGTTAGGATAAAAAATATTGCCAGGGGCTATGAGGACACCTCTTTTAAGGCACATCGCATAAAGTTTAACCGATGAATACCCCTCAGGTAAACCTATCCATATATACAATCCTCCGGATGGTTTTTCAAACTGTATTCCTTTTATAGATTCTAATTTTTTACATACATATGACATCTGATTGCTATAAATTTTCTTTATATATTCCAGGTTTTTCTTCCACAATCCCTTACGCAAAAATAAGTCAAAAGCCCTTTGTGTCAGCCCAACTGTAGATATATCTGTAATATGTTTGGCTGCTATAACTTCACTGTTTATTTTTTCAGGCAACGCTAAAAAAGCCAATCTTAAGCCTGGCATAAATATCTTTGAAAAACTCTTCAGATAGATAACACGTCCATTATCATCATATGATTTTATGGGTTTTATATCCTCGCCAGAATAAGCTAAGTCATTTAAGTAATCATCTTCCAATATATAGATATCGTACTTATTTGCTATATCCAGAAGTCTTAACTTATTTTCGTCAGAATAACAATAACCTGTAGGATTTTGAAAACCAGGCATAACGTATATAAATGCAGGTCTTTTATTCTTCAAGTTTGCCTCCAATATCTCAAGATCTATACCGTTTTTACGCAAAGGAATACCTACAATGTTCGCTCCCCTGGACTTAAAAGCAGCTATAGCTCCATTATAGGTTGGACTTTCAACAAAAACATAATCTCCATAGTTGAGCATTGCCTTTGAAAGAATATCAATTCCCTGTTGCCCACCTGATATAACCTGTATATCTTCTGGTTTTGCCTTAATACCGTATAACAGCAAAAATTCAGATATGGACTCCCTTAAAGGCCTAAAACCTTTGCTCTCCTGATAACTAAAAGCTATACCTCCATCCCTATCCAGCACTTCATTTATTATAGTTTTAAAGTCTTCCACAGGAAACAGCTCTGGCGATGGCGTAGCACTGGCAAAGTTTATCGTACCTGGTGCCATAACCAGCTGCCCACGATCCAGGAGTTTTATTTGGTCCATAATATCATCATCTTTTTTAGCTAAATCCGCCACATACGTTCCGCTTCCGATTTTTGTGCGCACATATCCATGAGATTCTAAAAATCTATAGGCATTAGCTACCGTGGTATTATTTACATCCAGTAACTCTGCCAATCTCCGCACGGGAGGAAGTTTAAAACCTCTTTGTATCTTATTTTCTTCTATAAGCCTTTTTATCTGATCAGCAAGCTGCATATAAAGAGGTTGTGGGCTGTTTTTATCTAAATATAATTCTTTAAACACCTCCAAATTCATATCCCTCTTTCAATAAAAATTCCAGTCATAAATAATTATATCACTACAGTATATAAAATAAAAGAAACCTCATGCGAGGTTTCTGCTACCGGGCTTTACAAGATTTATTCCCTGCTTACACAATGGACACTCTTGAGGTTCATACGATTTTACATCAAGCGTAACTATAGGAACAAATTTCACGCCAAAGTCCACTGTACCATTGCTCCTGTCTACTAATGAACCAACACCAACCACATTGCCACCGCAATTTCTCACTACCTCTATTACTTCTTTTACCGAGCCCCCTGTCGTAGTGACATCTTCCACCACCAGGACATTCTCCCCTTCTTTTATGTAAAAGCCACGCCTTAAGGTCATAATGCCATTTTCTCTTTCAGCAAAAATAGCCCTCACGCCTAATTGCCTGCCTACCTCATAGGCAAATACAATACCACCCATAGCCGGCCCTACTACCACGTCAATATCATCGCCTTTAAACGCTTCCGCCAACTGCTTTGAAAACATCTCTGCGTATTCAGGGTATTGAAACACCTTAGCACACTGAATATATTTATCGCTGTGCCTGCCTGATGTAAGGAGAAAGTGGCCTTCCAGCATTGCCTCCGTCTCCCTTAATATCTCTAGTACCTCTTCTTTTTTCATTGTCCATCTCTCCTTTTTTATATATTGTCATGATATATTATCATGCGCTTAACGCTCCTACGATATCTTTTATGCTTTTGATATCATGCCTTTGCATGTAATCGTATATACCGTCAATAACGTCAATAACCGCAGTGGGATTTACAAGGTTAGCGGTACCCACTGCTACAGCTGTAGCACCTGCCAGCATAAATTCTATTGCATCAATTCCTGTCATTATACCGCCCATACCAATTATAGGTATATTTACAGCTTTATGAACTTCGTATACCATTCTAAGCGCTATGGGCTTTATCGCGGGTCCCGATAAACCTCCAGTTATATTTTTTAATATCGGCTTTCTGCTCTCTGCATCAATAGCCATACCTAAAAGGGTATTTATAAGGGACAAGGCATCCGCTCCACCATCACATGCCGCTATTGCCGAATCTACGATACTGGTTACATTAGGTGAAAGCTTTACTATCAATGGCTTTTTGCTACGGTTTTTTACCTTTTTCGTGACCTTTTCAATCATATGAGGGTCAGAACCAAAGGCCATACCACCATGCTTTACATTAGGACATGATATGTTGAGTTCAAAGGCAGCTATAGGTAAATCGTTTAATTTCTCTACAACCTGACAATATTCTTCAATAGTATTACCTGCTACATTCACGATGATAGGTACCTGATACTTTATAAGTTCAGGCAAGTCTTCCCTGATAAATGTGTCAACTCCCGGATTTTGCAATCCTACACTGTTTAATATTCCAGAAGGTGTCTCAGCAATCCTGGGGGGCGGATTACCTTCCCTGGGTTCCAAAGTTATAGCTTTGACGGTAATAGCACCCAATCTATTTAAATCAACGTATTTAGCATACTCCACACCATGACCAAAGGTGCCCGATGCTGTAGTAACAGGATTTTTCATCTTTATACCTGCGATCTCTACTTCCATGTCAATCATCAAAAATCACCTCATCTGCCATAAACACCGGCCCATCAGCGCAAACCCTCATATAATGCCAACCATCTTCTGCCTTTATCTTGCACGAACACACAAGGCAAGCTCCTATGCCACATCCCATACGCTCTTCTAGAGATACCTGGCATGGTATACCGTAATGTTGCGATATGGACTTAACCGCTTTTAACATTCCTACAGGTCCGCAAGCGTATATGATATCTGCCATAGGACTACTTTCAAGATATTCTTTCAAAGCATCTGTAACAAAACCCCTATAGCCTGATATGCCGGTCTCGGTGGATACTATTGGATGCTCAAACTCCTCCACAAGAAACAAATGATCTTTATATCCCAGAAAAACTTCCGATTTATTACTCAGCATTCTTGATAGATAAAGCAGCGGTGCTATGCCAAGTCCTCCTCCTACGATTAATGCGCGGTTTTTTGTACGGCTTATATCAAATCCCCTACCTAATGGCCCTATCACATCAATTTCATCACCTGATTTAAGGCGTGAAATAATTAGCGTACCTGAACCCCTGACCTGATATACAATATATACAATATCGCCAATGATATTACTTATGCTAAAAGGCCTCCTTAAAATATGCCCACTGTCATTGAGTTTTATATGAACAAATTGACCAGGGCTTGCAGACCTGGCAATATCAGCACAGCTAAAAGCCATCTGATATATACCCGGAGCAAGCAACCTGTTAAACAATATACTGCTCTTCAATTTCTCACATCCTCATCTTTTAATGCATACACGGGTAGTTCACCCAAATTTTTTTGAGATTTTATACACCTTAATAGGCCATATGCTGTGTCAATAGACGTTATGCACGGTATCGAAAGCCTTACTGCTCTACTTCTAATATTGTAACCGTCTCTCATAGGTTCTTTGCCCCTCGTAGGCGTATTGATGACAATTTGTATTATACCTTGATCCATCAAATCAATTATATTGGGGTGCCCATCCTCCAGTTTTGACACCATTTGAGCCTCAATACCATTGCTGCGCAAAAATTCAGCTGTACCCTGGGTTGCCAGTATATTAAATCCCAATTCGATAAATTCCTTAGCCAATGGCAATATTTCCTTCTTATCCACATCAGCCACTGTTATGAGTACATTGCCTTTTTGCGGTATATTAATGCCCGCTGCAATCATACCTTTATATAATGCCTCTGTAAAGTCAGGAGATACGCCCAAGACCTCGCCGGTGGATTTCATCTCAGGACCCAGAGCTACTTCAACCATCGGCAACTTCTGAAACGAAAAGACAGGCACTTTAACCGCGTATTTATCAGCCTTTTTGTACAACCCGGTCCCATACCCCATATCGGCAATCCTTGCTCCCATAGCAGCTTTTGTAGCAAGCTCTATCATAGGAACACCAGTCACTTTGCTTATATACGGTACCGTTCTGCTGGACCTGGGATTTACCTCTATAACATATAGCTCGTCATCGTATATGACAAACTGAACATTTATAAGCCCTTTCACGTTTAATGCTTTTGATAGCCTCTGGGTATAATCGACGATTTTGTCCACCATATCCCGACTGACGGTTATCGTAGGATAAATCGATATGCTATCGCCAGAATGAACACCTGCCCGCTCCAAATGCTCCATTATACCTGGTATCAAAATGTCCTGGCCATCGGATATGGCATCAACCTCAACTTCTTTTCCCATAAGGTATTTATCAATTAATATAGGAAATTCATCAGACATATCCAGGGCAGCATTGACGTATTTTCTCAAATCATCATCCGAATACACCACTTGCATGCCCTGTCCTCCTAAGACATAAGAAGGTCTTACCAACACCGGATAGCCCAATTCACCAGCTGTCTTCAATGCTTGTTCCAGACCCACAACGCCTTTGCCTTTAGGCCTCTTCATGTCCAGCCTCTCCAGCAGTTCATCAAATTTATCCCTGTCTTCAGCCTCGTCAATGCTCTGCGGACTTGTTCCCAATATTTTTACTCCCAATCTACTGAGGGCATTTGTAAGCTTTATAGCCGTCTGGCCTCCAAACTGTACCAGTACTCCTTCAGGCTTTTCTTTCTGTATCACTGCTAGCACATCTTCTAGAGTCAACGGTTCAAAATACAGCCTATCAGATGTATCAAAGTCTGTACTCACCGTTTCAGGATTGTTGTTTATAACCACAGCCTCATATCCCATCTTTTTTAACGCCCATATTGAGTGTACAAGGCAGTAGTCAAACTCTATACCCTGACCTATCCTTATGGGGCCGGATCCTATGGCAATCACCTTGGGCTTATTAGAATACGCCACCTCATCAGAACCATCATAAGTAGAATAATAGTAGGGTGATACCGCCTCAAATTCCGCTGCGCACGTATCCACCATTTTATAAGACGGGGTAATGCCATATTCAATTCGCATATTTCTTACGTAATCCTCTGTTTTACCTATTAACCTCGCAATAGCCTTATCCGAGAAACCCTTCTTTTTAGCCTTTAAAAGCAGATCGCTATTGATTTCTGATGAGCACAATTCACGTTCCATCATTATTATATTAAATATTTTATCAAGGAAAAACATATCTATATGGGTGATACGATGTATCTCATCCAGAGGCATGCCCCTTCTCATAGCCTCTGCCACAGCAAAAATTCTCTCATCGTCTTCCATTTTCATTTTCTCGATAACTTCTTCATTTGAAAGCCTAGATATGCCTTTATGCCAAAGGTGATCTACACCTATTTCCAGAGATCTAATCCCTTTTAAAAGAGCCGATTCAAAAGATGTACCTATGGCCATTACTTCTCCTGTAGCTTTCATTTGAGTACCTAATTTTCTATCAGCAGTATAGAATTTATCAAACGGCCACCTGGGTATCTTTATCACAACATAATCTATAGATGGTTCAAAACACGCATAGGTCTTACCTGTTACTGCATTTTTTATCTGATCAAGGCTATAACCTAGCGCTATTTTCGCGGCAACTTTGGCAATGGGATAACCGGTAGCTTTAGAAGCCAGGGCGCTGGAACGGCTAACCCGCGGATTTACCTCTATGACGTAGTACTCAAAGCTTTTAGGGTTGAGGGCAAACTGTACATTACAACCTCCTTCTATCTTTAATGCGTCGATTATCTTGAGTGATGCACGCCTTAACATCTGGTATTCTTTATCAGATAATGTTTGAGACGGTGCTACTACTATGCTGTCACCGGTGTGAATCCCTACAGGATCGATATTTTCCATATTACAAACCGTTATGCAATTTCCCTTGCTATCCCTCATAACCTCATACTCAATCTCTTTCCAGCCGTACACACTCTTTTCTATTAGCACCTGGTGTGTTCTGCTGTACTGCAAACCTGATGCTGCAATCTCTTTAAGCTGTGCTTCATCCTGCGCTATGCCACCACCTGTTCCCCCTAGTGTATAGGCAGGCCTTACTATAACCGGATAGCCTATCTCACCAGCTATTTTTACAGCTTCATCAACGCTATTGGCCACATGGCTCGGTAGTATAGGTTCACCTATTTCCAGCATGGTCTTGCGAAACTCATCCCTGTCTTCTGCTTTCTTTATAGACTCCAATTTTGTACCCATGAGTTCCACACCGTATTCATCGAGCACACCGGATTCTGCCAGCTCTACAGCCAGATTTAATCCCGTTTGACCGCCCAATGTAGGCAACAGGCCATCAGGGCGCTCCTTTGCGATGATATTTTTTATAACCTCCACTTTTAACGGCTCAATGTATATCTTATCAGCTATTTCTGTATCTGTCATTATAGTAGCGGGATTGCTGTTTACCAATACAACTTCGACCCCCTCTTCTTTAAGGGATCGACAAGCCTGTGTTCCCGAATAATCAAACTCAGCTGCCTGTCCTATGACTATTGGTCCTGATCCGATTACCATTACCTTTTTATACATCTGCCACCCTCCTTTTCATCATGTCGACGAAGACGTCAAATAGGTATAATGTGTCATAAGGTCCTGGGGATGCTTCAGGGTGAAATTGCACACTATACACTGGCAATTTTTTATGCCTTATTCCCTCTACGGTATTATCGTTGATGTTTATATGGGTTATTTCCACATCATCAGGTAAGCTTTCGGGTATGACTGTATACCCATGGTTCTGTGATGTGATATAAGTTCTATCACTTTTCAGATCCTTAACAGGATGATTACAACCCCTGTGTCCATACTTTAACTTACTGGTATCTGCTCCTAAAGCCAGCGATAATATCTGATGGCCGAGGCATATGCCAAAAACAGGTACTTTCCCTATGAGCTTATCTACCTGTTCTACGGCATACATCGCATCTTTAGGGTCTCCAGGTCCGTTGGACAAAAGTATACCATCTGGTTTTATATCCAGTATATCTTCAGCGGCACAGCGTGCAGGAAATACTGTGATATCTAAACCACGTATTTTCAAATTCTCAATAATATTTGTCTTTATCCCATAATCTATTACCGCTACCCTATAACCACTTCCATGGATATGATAGACTTCTCTGGTTGTTACTCGCTCTACGTGATCCCTTTCTATATGACCCCTGATGGCCTTGAGCTTTTCTTCTATATCCGAAATATTCAATGTGATCATGCCCATCATAGTGCCTTTTTCTCTTATTATCTTGGTAAGAGCCCTGGTATCAACCCCTTGAATACCAACAATATTATTAGCTTTAAGATATTCGTCAAGGGTATACTTATACCTGAAATTACTGGGCTTTTCACAAGCTTCTCTGACCACAAAACCTCTCACATGGGGCTTATAGGATTGAAAATCCTCTTCGTTTATACCGTAATTACCTATCAACGGATATGTCATAGTCACGATCTGGCCATAATAAGAAGGATCTGTAAGCACTTCCTGATAACCGGTCATCCCTGTGTTGAATACCACTTCACCTACAGTTTCTCCAGGTAAACCAATGGATTCCCCTTCAAAGTACACGCCGTTTTCTAATAAAAGATATGCTCTCATTTTTTATCACCCCTGATTGCGCTGTTGAGATCATCCCTCATCCTTATAACCTCCTGTATTATCGCATCTTCTAAGCCTATTTCGGGGTGTTTTTTATATGACAGGAGAATCCCCCTGGATGAATTTACAATGGCACCTAGGCCATCTCTATTAAAAGCAGCTGCAGCATCCTGAGCTGTCGCACCCTGCACCCCGTATCCAGGCACCAGTATATATGCATTGGGCATCAAAGCCCTGAGCTTTTTGGCCTGTTCAGGATAAGTAGCACCTATTACCGCTCCCACAAAAGAATAGCCTCTTTCTCCTACATAATCTTTACCCCACTGATCGACCTTTATAGCAACGTGCTCATATATTGGACGCCCATCTGCAATCAGATCCTGAATATCACCAGAGGAGGGATTGGACGTTTTTGTTAGAATAAAAATTCCCTTATCGTATTTGACACAATCATCTATGAACGGTTTGATAGAATCATATCCCATGTAAGGATTTACCGTCACAAAATCAATATCCGGTCTTGTTAAAAATGCTTTAGAATAAGCGACCGCAGTTGAAGATATATCCCCTCTTTTTACATCCGCTATGACGTACATACCTTTTTCCTTAGCATAATGCGATGTCCTGTAAAACAGATCCAAACCAGCCACACCATATTGCTCATACATCGCTATCTGAATCTTAACTACTGCCACAATTTCATAAATAGCATCAATTATCCTCTTATTGAATTCCCATATAGATTCTATAGGATCGCTTTTTTTCATCTTATCAGGCACATATTCATATTGCGTATCAAGGCCTACCACTGCACAATTTCGCTTGGATTCTATCTCGCTGATAAATTTATCTATCAACACAATATCCCCTCCTCGCTATTGTAAACCACCTTGCCGCCGACCAAAGTCATCTTTATAACTCCCTTTAAAACCTTTCCATCATATGGAGTATTTTTACCTTTTGAGTAAAACTTATTTTTATCTACCACGTACGCTGCCTCAGGATCTACCAGCACAATATCAGCAACGGCTCCTTCTTTAATGTATCCTCTATCTATTCCAAGAATTTTAGCAGGGTTTGTTGACATAAGTCGCACCACGTCTTTGTAATCAATATGCTTTTTCTCTACAAGGTAAGTATTTATCACCGAGAAGGCCGTTTCAAAGCCTGATATGCCAAAAGCCGCTCTGGCGTATTCCACATTCTTATCCTGTATACCGTGAGGAGCATGATCTGTGGCAATACAGTCAATAGTGCCGTCTTTTAATCCGTCTATCAACGCCATGATATCTTCGCGCGTCCGCAAAGGCGGGTTAACCTTGGTGTCAGTATTATAACCGTCCACTTCCTCCTCCGTGAGAGAAAGGTGATGGGGTGTAACTTCTGCTGTTATATTTACGCCCATTTTTTTAGTCCACCTTATAATATCCGTAGATATCTTCGTGCTCACATGGGCTATATGAAGGCGCGCCCCTGTATGCAGTGCCAGAATGGCATCCCTTGAGATCATAACTTCTTCTGCTTCAGCAGGCATACCTTTTAACCCTAAAAGCGTGGCCATGTAGCCTGAATTCATTACTCCTTCTCCTGTTATATTCACGTCCTCGCAATGGGATATGACGAGCATATCAAGCATCCTGGCATAAGACAATGCCCTTTTCATGAGGCCTGCATTCATTACCGATTTTCCATCATCAGACAGTGCCACCACGCCATTTTCCTTAAGTTCACCCATTTCCGACAATTCTTCGCCATTCAGGCCTTTTGTTATGGCACCGATGGGCAATACATTTACAACGCCCTCTCTTACAGCCTTTGATTTTATATACTCCAACACCACTTTGTTGTCCACCACAGGATTGGTATTGGGCATACAGGCTATTGTCGTAAATCCTCCCCGGGCAGCGGCCATTGTTCCTGTCCTTATGGTCTCTTTATATTCATATCCAGGATCTCTCAGATGGCAATGCATGTCTACGAATCCCGGCATAACCAACAATCCTCTGGCATCTATTACCAATGCATCATCGGCATCTATCTCGTCAGCTATAGCTACTATCTTTTTATCTTCAATCAATAAATCGCAGACCTTTTCTTGATCACAGTTTACAATCCGTCCCGCTTTAAACAATATTTTCATAAGCCGCACTCCTCTCAGATAACAGCGTAAGCAAGGCCATTCTGACAGCTACTCCACTGGTAACCTGTTCATCAGCCGTACATATTCTTTCATCGGCAATCTCATATGATACCTCTACACCTCTGTTCATTGGTCCCGGGTGCATCAATATAGCATCATCTGCCGCCAATCTCATCCTCCTGTCATCTATGCCGTACATCCTGTGAAATTCTCCTAACGAGGGAAATAAGCCACTTTTTTGTCTTTCCAGCTGTATCCTCAAGGCCATAACCACATCGGCTCCTTTAACCGCTTCATCCGCATCATTGTAAACCTCTACTCCTAAATTCTGCAGACCTGGCGGTATGAGGGTTGAAGGCCCTGCCACCCTTATATTTATGCCCATTTTAGTCATGCCGAATATATTAGAACGAGCTACCCGACTGTGAAGTATATCGCCCACAATTGTCACCGTAAGGCCTTTTAAGCGCCCTTTCTTTTCTAAAATAGTCAGCATATCCAAAAGTGCCTGAGTCGGGTGCTCGTTGATACCATCTCCAGCATTTATAACTGCGGCCTTTACTTCCCTGGCTATAATCCCTGGAGCCCCTGTCATAGGATGTCTTATGGCTATCATATCTACTCCCATGCTATCTATGGTCCTGGCTGTATCAATCAGAGATTCCCCTTTGACCACACTGCTGGTCGCTGTCTCTATGCACACCACATTGGCTCCCAGGTATTTAGCTGCCAGTTCAAAGGACGTTCTGGTCCTGGTACTGGGTTCATAAAACAAGGTAACAAGCGTTTTGCCCTTAAGAGTAGAAGTCCTATCTATCTTATACACTAGAGATTTTTTCATATCCCTAGCTAAATTCAGAATTTCTTCAATTTCCTTTGTCGTTAAAAATCTCAATCCCAAAAGATCCTTTCTTAACATGGTTACTAACCTCCTCAATATTTGTTTCATCGCACAAAAAAATAGGATAGAACGACCTATTCTATCCTATTTTCTACCACCTGTTTAGTTTTAACCATAATAATCTCCTCCCATCTATTATTCAGGGAGTCCCGCTCCCCTTATTAGCCTCACAGGACTAATTTAAAAGGTCATTCCATAATAAATACCTTATTCTCTTTATCTACCTCAACCACTCTTACGGATATAACTTCAGCTCTGGAAGTTGGCACATTTTTGCCCACGAAATCGGCTTTGATCGGTAATTCTCTGTGCCCTCTGTCAATAAGAATCGCTAGCTGAATAGCTTTAGGCCTCCCCAATCGTATAATGGCGTCCATAGCAGCTCTAACGGTTCTACCGGTATATAGGACATCATCTACCAGTACGCAAATCTTCCCTTTTACATCAAAGGGTAAGTTAGGCTTGCTCACGATGGGCTGCTCAGCAAGGGCACTTAAATCGTCGCGGTACAAAGTGATGTCTAGTTCCCCTACCGGCACGTTTTTGCCTTCAATCTTGGCTATTTCTTTTGCGATTCTCTCCGCCAAAGGCACGCCTCTTGTCTTTATGCCTATTAGCACCAGATCCTCCACGCCTTTATTGCGCTCTATTATCTCATGGGCAATCCTCACCAGCGCTCGCTTTATCGCATTTTCATCCATTATCTCAGCCTTTATTTTCAAGACCATTCCTCCAAAAAAGCCTCCCAACCAAACCGGCTGAGAGGCTTCATATTTATTATCTCCGAATAGTTACAAGCTTACACTCTATAAAAGATTTATAAAAATCTTTTATACCTTATTATACGATCCGTCACCTTGCCAACCTCTCAGGGTTGATTTAAAGGCCTTTATTTAACTAGAATTATTATATACTATTATTGAGCCTTTTGCAAGTACGTTTTTACTTTTAAATATTAACCTTCTCTACTGCCCTTGTCCTATCCTTTTTTATAAAAAAGTATCCAAAAACCAACACCGTGGCGAAAGCCAACAGCGAATTATACATAAACATCATCTTTATGCCATAGATATCGCTTAAAAATCCGCCAAGCAAGCTACCTGTTATCCTGGCAATTCCCATACCTATCAAGCTGTTTATCGTTTGCCCTGAAGCTTTTAACTCCATGGGTACTTCCTGGTTTATATACGTGGCCATGGAATAATAGAGGACGATAAATATCAAACCGTGTAAAAGCTGCAATGGCAAAAACATATAGGCCTTTGGCACAAACGACATCAAAAGCCACCTGATACCCGCTACTGTGGTAGCCCCCAGAAGGGTGTAGCGAGGACCTATTTTCTTTAAAATCCTGTCAGCATACAATAAAAACGGCACTTCACTCAAGCTGGATATAAAGTACGCCCATCCCAGAAGGCTATTACTTCCACCCAGCTGTTTAAAGTAAAGCGGAAAATAAGTATAGTAAAATCCAAGGGTTACCTGGACCATAAAGTTTAATGCCATGAGTATAACCAGGTTTTTGTTTGAAAATAACTTCCATATGGGCACGCGATTTTTTTTCGATTGATGTCCTTTTATCCTGGGCAGTTTAAAGACCAGCATAAAGGCAGTAAACATAACAGCAATATTAAGCGCAAATATACTGCCTATGTATCTCTGTGCGAAAAAGCCAGCCACTATTGACATCAACGAATACCCCAATGTACCCGCCATCCTTATAGGTCCAAACTTTTGTTGAGTTTCATCCAGGTATTCTAGCGTTATAGTATCTCCAATGGGACCTGTCGAGGTTTGAAAGAATGTAAATGCGGTTATAACGACTATTAAATAGTAAAAATTCCTGGACATCGGATACAAAGCCATTATAGCGATGCTGCACAAAAACAAAAGCTGTAATACAAAATTTTTTGATCTGGCCCTATCACTGGTAATACCCCAGAACGGCTGTGCAATTATAGCAACAAAAGGTCCAAGTGACATCAACACGCCTATTGACGCTTTATTATAACCTATATGGTCCAGATAAACAGGCAAAAACGTCCCGTAAATCGCGCCGCTCATAAAAGAAATGGCATAAAAAGCTACAAAAAAATAGTAAAACCTTTTACTTTTGTCCATAAATTTTTCCCCCTTGTATATAATTAATATAATTCAATTACCAACTTAGCATTATAATAACCATAAACACGAGGCTTACAAGAATCGTCGCTGTCACAAAAATTGACGACAGCTTGACATTTAATCCTCTATCACTGGAATAAATAACAGCCACCATAGGCGTGGGCAAAATTGCTCCTATGGTTATAACCTTTATTATAAGCAATTTAGTGCTAAATATCAACGGGATCAATAGAAATAAAAGCACTCCAGGTAAAAACTTTATAAACAATCCTGTGACAAGCGCTTTTAATTCATCTTTATTTAAATTAAAATCTAAAAAATAACCTATTGTAAATAAAGCAAGAACTCCATTGGGAATTGACAGCTGTGATATAAACTGTTGAGGAATTTTCCCAAATTTTATACCCATCAGGTTCATTACGATAGATAGCACATACACATCCAATGGTAAAAACAGTAATATCTTTTTTACGATAGCTTTTAAATCAATTTTTTCTTTTTCTGAAGCCAAAAAAGATATACCATATGCCAGACCGAATACAATAAACGAATTCCCCATATCAAACATAGCCATGTTAATCAAGCCTTTATTGCCGTAAACCTGTTGAACAAAAGGAAACGCAAAAAGCCCCACATTGTACCCGCATATAGATATTAATAGTGTCCATTTCGTCTTACTTTCTAAATCAATTTTTCTTATTACAAAGTAACCAAAAACAAAAGTTAAAACACCTAGAATTATACTTGTCACAGGCAAAATAAAAAGCTGAGGGTAAATCTTAGAGTTCATAAAAACGTTTAAAATTGTTGCAGGCAATGTGATGTACAATATAAATTTGCTGAGTACATCTCCGGTACCCTCAGGTAAAATCCTCAACCTTTTTATGATATACCCAAAAAAGAGTGTGGTTATATTCAAAAGTATTTTTTCCTCTATTATAAGTTGATTCAACGCTTTTTCCCCCTATATCGTTTTGCAACCACTCATCATTTTATAAAAACACTATTTTTTGTTTATAAATACACCATCCTGGATTAAAAAAAGCAGCTGTTGCCTATAAACTCTCTCAGTATGGAATTGGCAGGTATATCCTGCTCATCTTCAATGGGCTTTATGTAGCTTAAAATGTCCAGTAAATATTGTGCCATATAAAAAACACTGGACGACCTTTCTACTTTTGCCAACAAAGGTTCCGCATATTTTTTAAGCACACCTAACTCATACACCAGTGCAGAATTAAACATTACATCAGCTTCTTCTTGATATGGAAATATATTCTTCTCTTCTCCGCGCCTAACAGAGTTCCACATTTCAAGAGTTTTTTCAGCATCAGTAGCTCTGAACATATAGTCTCTCACAATACGCCTTACAAGCCTTGAATCAGTGGTAGGTATCCTATTGTGATCGTCTAAATTTAATTGAGTTAACGCACTTATGTATATCTTAAATTTTCGATCCTTGGGTATGGCTGCTGTCAACCTTTCATTTAAGCCATGAATTCCTTCGATGATCACAGGTTGATCGGCATCGATTTTAACTCTTCTGCCCTGAGGTGCTCTTGCCCCAATAGTGAAATCATATTTAGGTAAAATCACCTCTTCTCCCTGTATCAGCTGAGTTAATTGTTCATTGAACAATTCCAGGTCAAGGGCTTCAATGTCTTCAAAGTCGTATTTACCATCTTCATCCCGCGGTACTTTTTCCGACGGCAAAAAGTAATCATCTAGAGAAATGGATATAGGCCTTAATCCATTAACCCTTAACTGGATATACAGTCTTTGAGCAAAGGTGGTTTTGCCAGAAGAAGACGGACCCGCTATCAATATAAGCCTTACATTATCGCGATTTTTGTTTATCATATCAGCTATCTGCGCAATTTTCTTTTCATGCAACGCTTCTGCAATTCTTATTATCTCTTTTATATCCCCTGACTCCACGAGCTCATTTAAAGAGGACACATAATCAACCTTCATTATCCTGCCCCATTTTTCAGTCTCCTGATATATGGCGGCAAGCTTGTGTTGATCTACAAACTGTGCCACCTTTTGCGGATCAGAGACATCAGGAAACAGTATTATCACACCTGGCAAATAAAATTTGAGATCAAATACTTTTAAATATCCAGTATAAGGCGCCAGAATACCGTAAAAATAGTCGCAATAACCGTCAAGTCTATACAGGTACATCCTATCTTCCGTACTGTACTTAAGCAATTTTACCTTTTCAGGTTGACCCTGCCTGTTAAAAATGTCTGCAGCCTCTTCTATAGACACCTTTATTCTCTCAAAAGGCAAATTTTTAGAAACAATCTCTTGCATTTTCTGTTTAATAAGCTCCACGTCACCTCTAGTCAATGAGCGCTCTTTGTGTATCTCACAGTACAGGCCTTTCCCCAGAGAATGCTCTATTGTAACCCTGGCATGGGGATAGATTTCATGTACAGCCTTTATAAAAACAAAGCTCATGCTTCTCCTGTATACCTTCATTCCCTCTTCGCTTCGTATGTCCACCGCTTTTACAGTACAATCCCTATGTATTCTGTAGTTCAAATCAACCAGCTTGTTATCTACGAGACCAGCTATGATCATATCATAAGATTGATCATTCTCTTTAAAAAAATCCATAAGCCTGGTACCTTCTGTGCATTCATAATTTTTATTTCCAAATTTAACATTAACAGTTTTCAACCTTATACCTCCTTTACTCACATTATTATATGGAGAACATAAACAAAAAAACATTCATTTGCATTATGTTATACCATTATATCATCTAGAAACTCCGTATGGAAGTCCCTTACATCAATACAATGCTATAACCCGAACAAGTTAAAATAAAATTATATTCAAACAGCAAATAAAAAATCCGACACCTAAACAAAGTGCCGGAATCCTTTTGTAATGCGTGTGGGGTTAACAGGGCTCGAACCTGTGACCTCCACGATGTCAACGTGGCGCTCTAACCAGCTGGGCTATAACCCCATCCCTCCTGACAAGTTATATTATATACACTACAATCAACATTGTCAAGAAAAAAATGCAGGCATGCATTCTGCATGCCATAAAAGGGAAACCTGGTTTTTATCTGTTAGAAAGCGACGTATAATTAAGAAGCCCACCTGCAATCAAAAGCTCTCTATTTCTATCAGATACATCTAAATTGGCAATTATCTCTTTTCCTTTAGTTATATTCTTTATAACTATATTATCCTTTGATCTCACCTGTGCAACAGCATCATCTAATACCAGGACGTCACCCTGTGATATCTCATCATAATCCTCTTCATTTACAAAGGTCAAAGGAAGTATCCCGTTGTTTATCAAATTGGCTTTGTGTATTCTGGCAAAAGATTTTGCCAGTACAAATTTGATACCAAGATACAAAGGCACTAACGCTGCATGTTCACGGCTAGATCCCTGGCCATAATTTGCGCCACCAACGATAAAACCTCCGCCTTTTTCTTTTGCACGCTTTGAGAAATCAGGATCTACTCCTTCAAAGCAATGTTCTGAAAGTTTAGGTATATTTGACCTGAAGGGCAACAACCTGGCATTGGAAGGCATTATGTGGTCTGTTGTTATGTTATCACCTACTTTTAATAATACTTCACCTTCCAGCTTTTCAGACAATGGCTCATGAGATGGGAACGGTTTGATATTGGGACCTCTTACCACTTCTACTTCGTCCGGATTTTCAGACGGTGGAATAATCATATTATCATTAATTTCAAATCTTTCAGGTAACCTGATCTGAATCTCTTTGCCCCATATCCTTGGATCTTTTATACATCCATATATCGCAGCAGTAGCAGCCACCTCAGGACTGGCAAGATATACTTTAGCGCTCTTTGTACCACTCCTGCCTTCAAAATTCCTATTGAAGGTCCTTATAGACACCGCATTGGTAGCTGGGGCCTGCCCCATACCTATACACGGTCCACACGCGCATTCCAATATTCTAGCACCTGCAGCTACCATATCTGCGAGAGCGCCGTTTTTTGCCAGCATCTGAAATACTTGTCTGGACCCAGGCGAAATAACCAGTGAAACATCAGGATGCACTGTCTTTCCCTTTAGTATTGCTGCAACTTTCATCATATCCATATATGATGAATTTGTACAGCTGCCAATTGCCACCTGATCTACTTTTAATCCTTCTAATTCTTTTACTTTTACCACATTATCGGGGCTGTGAGGTTGCGCTATTAACGGCTCTAATTTATCGAGATATATATCTATCACTTCATCGTATTCAGCATCCTCATCAGCTTCTATAAGTTTCCAATCTTTCAGTCTACCCTGCGCATTTAAGAAATCTCTTGTAATCTCATCGCTAGGGAAGACAGATGTAGTCGCTCCCAGCTCAGCTCCCATATTGGCAATAGTAGCTCTTTCTGGAACGGTCAGAGTTTTTATGCCATCACCGGAATACTCGATGATCTTACCTACACCGCCTTTTACTGTAAGCCTTCTCAATAATTCTAAAATAATGTCCTTCGCAGAAACCCATGGACGTAATGAACCATGCAATCTAACGTTAATAACCCTTGGCATTATAAGATAATACGGGCCACCGCCCATCGCCACAGCTACATCCAATCCTCCTGCACCTATAGCGATCATTCCTAAAGCTCCATTTGTCGGCGTATGGCTGTCAGAACCCAACAACGTCTCTCCCGGTACACCAAACCTTTCAAGGTGCACCTGATGGCATATCCCATTACCTGGTCTTGAAAAATATATGCCATGTTTTGATGCCACTGTCTGAATATATTTGTGATCATCTGCGTTTTCAAAACCTTCCTGCAACATATTATGATCCACATATGCTACAGAAAGCTTCGTTTTGACACGGGAAATACCCATTGCTTCAAATTGTAAATATGCCATTGTTCCAGTAGAATCCTGTGTCAAAGTTTGGTCGATCTTAATTGCAATCTCGTGGCCCGGGACTAAACTCCCTGAAACCAAATGTTCTTTCAAAATCTTTTGAACAATATTGTAACCCACTGTAATCCCCCTTGATGCTATTATTGTGCTTTTTTACCTTCTTCCTTCTCTCTTAGATAGTCCTCATAGATATAAACGAGTTCTTTGTCAAAAAGCGACCTCTTCAACGAAACGGCAGCTGCTCTCACACGAGGGAGTAGTTCTCTGGCTGTTGCCTCATCAATATCTATTCCATACTCAGTAAATTTCTTTCTGATCGCAGCGGTTCCAGAATGTTTGCCTATGACGATCTGCCTTTCAAGACCTACTTCACTGGGATCAAATACCTCATAGGTCCTGGGATCTTTTATAGTACCGTCAGCATGAATGCCCGACTCATGAGCAAACATATTGGACCCTACAATAGCCTTCCACGAAGGCAACTGTCTTCCCGACGCCATAGCTACATATTCAGATATCTCTCTGAATCTCCTGGTATCAATGTTTAAATCTATTCCCTCTACGTATTTAAGCGCCATTACCACTTCCTCTAAAGCAGCATTGCCCGCCCTTTCACCTAACCCGTTTACAGTTACACCTACGTAATTGGCACCTGCCATAATACCAGCTATGGCATTCGCCGTAGCCATGCCGAAATCATTGTGTGTATGCATCTCGACATCTATATCAACATTATCCTTTAAAAATTTGATTTTGTCAAATGTCTTGAATGGATCTAATATACCAACTGTATCACAAAAGCGCAACCTATCAGCTCCTGCGCTTTTAGCCGCCTTTGCAAACTCTATTAAAAATTCCGGATCCGTCCTTGATGCATCTTCTGCATTAACAGAAACATATAGTCCATGTTTTTTAGCATATTCAGTTGCCTGTACCATGCTCTCAATTACCCATTCTCTGCTCTTTTGAAGCTTATGTTTTATATGGATATCAGAGGTGGAAATTGATATCGCAACAGCATCCACGCCACAATCGATAGACTCCTGAACATCGTTTATAACTGCCCTATTCCACGCCATGATGCTAGCTTTAAGTCCCGCCTTAACAATGGCCTTTATCGCTTCCTTTTCATCTCCGCCCATCGCTGGAATGCCAACTTCTAATTGATGAACGCCTATTTCATCTAAAAATTTTGCTATCCTAACCTTTTCATCATTTGCAAAAACGACTCCTGCAGTTTGTTCGCCATCTCTAAGCGTAGTATCAACGAGATAGATCTTTTTAGCAATATTAGACATGGTACGTCATTTCCCCCTCCTGAATTATTTTAAAGATATTTTATGCCAATAGAATAACTTTGTCAATAGATTTTTGAATAATTTTTTATAGATCTTGCAAAATTATATAAATACCAGTGAATATACACTTTTATTTTCCTTATTATATCGCTCATTTATCGATATAAACATCGCAAAGATCCTTAAATTTTGTTGCATATTTGAAAAAAAATTTTTTTCCCTTTCATTTTACGAATTCTGCATAATTAGAGCCTGCTTTAAAGATAATACATATGAGGTGGTAAAATGGGTATTCTTGATGATATTAAGAAATTAATGGAAAATCTCAAAGAATCAGAACAAGAAAAAAATAGGGCAAATGAGGAAATGCAAAGGGTTATGCGAAATTGTGTAAAAGAAATCATTGATATATTTTTAAATCTGTCAGAATATACTAAAATCGATAATATCATTTTAAGAAGTTATATGGGCAAAATATTCGAGATAGGTGAAGGTATTGTAATATTTGATAAAAATATTGAAGAAAAATTAATACTCAGATTAGACGGTACCATCCACTATTATCGAATAGTAAATGAAGACTTAATAGATATACCCTTAAATGAAGAAAATATCACAGATTATATTACCATAGACGCCCTTTTTGACAGCGTAAAAACAGCTTTAATAAGCTGTATAAATAAAAATCAACAACAAATATTAAACTACAGAAGTATCACAGCTAAAATCAACCGATACACAGAAGACCTGGAAAAAATCATAAAAACCCGTTTAGATCAAAACGAAAAATCGACGGATAAAAATAAAAGCCCTGACACCAATGCCAATAATACAGTTTAATACAGCTTATCCAGAACAGCTTCAGCTGTTTTGTTTATGTTCTCCAGGGCTTTTTCTTTTATTCTCATCGCTACAGCCGTATATAAAATATCCAGTATATATAACTGAGCAATTTTCGATGTCAAGGCTCCACTTCTCAAAGGGGTTTCTTTTATCGAAGTCAACAATACAATATCTGCATATTTTGTTATTGGCGATCGCGCATGATTTGTTATACAGATTACCTTAGCTCCTGCCTTTTTAGCAATTTCCAGTGAATGGACAGTATCTCTCGTGCTGCCGCTAAACGATATACCTATAGCCACATCTTTTTCTGACAAAGTCGTAGCAGACATAGCCTGCATATGGGCATCCGGATAGGTATTAGCAAACAACCCCAATCTCTTAAATTTATACATAGCATCAAAAGCCGTATAGCTTGAGGCACCAACGCCATAGATCTCAATTCGCTGAGCATTAATTATGGCATTAACAGCATTCTCCAGCTGAGTTATTGATAAAATCTTCGTGGTGTTATTTATCACTTGTATATTATCAGCCGCGATTTTTTGAACCAATGTCTCAAGATCGTCATTGGCACTGATATTTTCATGGAGATTTTCTTCAGGGACTACAAGATCTCTCGCAAGCAAAAGCTTGAATTCCTGATATCCCGATAAACCTATTTTCCTGCAAAATCGTATTATGGTGGTTTCGCCAACGCTACATTTTTCAGCCAACTCGGTTATGGAATCGTATATAATCTCATCTGCTTTATCTAATACCACATCTGCAACCTTTTTCTCTGCTTTGGTTAAAGAATCGTATATGCTTCTTATTTTTAGAATAATGCTTTCAGTTTTGTCTGTTTTATCCACCTTTTTTTCCTCCTACAAAGCTGTTAACGTTCATTAAACCCATTGTAGAATACAATTTCATCCAGAGGCTTTCTAAGCCTTGCATTGGGAGTTTCTGCCGGATATCCCAAGGGGGTAACTGCCACCACCTCATATTGCTCAGGTATGCCCAACAACTTCTTTATGGGAGCACCATCAAACCATCCTATTATGCACGTTCCTAATCCCTCTTGTGCTGCTGCCAATACCAGATTCTCCATAGCCAATCCCACGTCGAACATAAAATACTCTTTGCCGTCGTGAATGCCAGAATCTTCCCTTCTCGCACATATCACAATATCTATAGGAGCATCTTCGTAGCACGATTTATTTGGATTATTCTTCATAACTTCACCTAATTTTAATCTCAATTCAGGATCTGATACAACAACAAACCTCCAGCACTGTTTGTTAGCCCAGGATGGAGCTAATCGTGCTGCATTTAACACCTTTTTTATAGTATCTTCAGGGATAGGCTTATTAATATACTTTCTAATACTCCTTCTTTTTTCCACAACATCATAAAATTCCACTTCAATCACCCCACAACACTTATATGATAAGATTTAACGCTAATCTGGCTGCGCCTAACATGGTTGCTTTATTACCTAATTTTGCCGGAAGTACCTTAAAATTCGGTTGATATGCTGATAATTTTTCCATAAAATCTTCCCACCACAATTTCATACTACCTATAAGGCCGCCGCCAATTACAAAAAATTCAGGATCAAATGCATTATTTAAACTAAGTATTGAATAAGCCAAATCCGTAGTGAATTCATCAATAACAATTTTAGCAAATTTATCAGAACTTTGCAATCTTTCCATCACATCCTTTGCCGACTTTATATTTTCTCCTGATAGCTCGTTATATCTTTTATACAAAGCAGTACCAGATATGTACTGCTCGATGCATCCTTTTAATCCGCACAGACATTGTCTGCCTCCCGCGTGCAGCAGAACATGGCCCAGTTCAGCACCGCCCCAATGTCTGCCGTGCAATATATGCCTGTTTTCTACATAAGCACCTCCTACACCGGTCCCCAATGCGAGACAAAGATATGTATTATAATCTTTAGACGCGCCCAACCATCCTTCACCAATAGCCATGGCATTAACGTCATTTTCGACAGCAACAGGCAGCCCAAAGTTTTTCTTTATTATACCCGCCACATCTACTCCTGTCCATCCTGGCATCATATCAGTAGCGTGATAAATGGTACCCTCATTTACATTTACCCTGCCAGTGGTCCCCACTCCTATGGCTTTTACATCAGGTACATTGTCTAGCAACTGTTTTAATATATGTAGCATGTTTTTTATAACGGCGTCTCTCCCCAACTGGGCACACGTAGCTATTTCCTCAGAATACAATATTTCGCCATCTTCCGAAATAATCCCGCCAAGCATCTTTGTGCCGCCTATATCCAAAGCCGCTACCCTATACATAAAATTATATTCACCTCAATCTATTTTCTTGAGCTCAATGCCTATTTCAAATAACCTGTTCCACGGGAAATAAACTCTTTCAATCTCATATCCTCTCATAACCTTTTCGAGGTTTTTCGATTTAAAATCCATCAACCTTCTCTTTGCTTTTTCAGCCACTTTTTCATTCTTATCTTTTATATCAAAATAGGACAACCCCAGGACTGGAAGGTCTTCTCTACTTATGTCCTGTCTTATCATAGCCTGATAACCCCAATCCTCTAATAGCCTGAGTACATAAAAATCATCAATACCGCTTTTATTACAATTAAATTTTATCATAGAATGAGATATGACAGTGCCCAATGTATTTCCAGATGTATTCCAACCGGCATAAGAATATATCTTGTCTATTAAATCCTGTTTTAATAGCATATTTAAAAGTTCTTGATCTGCCCCATTGCAAAACGCCACATCAGCAATAGAACACCTTTTATTTTTCCCTATATAGTATTTCAAGGCTTCTACGAATTCCCTCAAATTCCTCATAGAATAGTAAGATCTATCTTTGTAGTAGACAGCCTCTGGAGATTCTCCCATCTTGTGCCCGCCCAGAGCAGGTGAATTTACCATGAGCACAATATCTGCATCACTGGAATTATCTACAATTATGCCACCTGCCGCTATGACCTGGGACTTTATGCTCTCATTTAAAGGCCTGTCTTCATATTTAGGTATGATTTGCGGACCTATGGTTGAAGAATACCTTACATAAACACAGGGCTTTGTATTATTTAATTCGTTATACGCCCGCGCTAGCAGTGTACAACCAACTTCATCGGCGCCCGGATAAATATAAACTTTATCCTGAAGATTATTTTTTTCAACTTCATCAAGTATTTTTTGCTGTTCCAATGAAGAAAAGCCATATTCAGAACAATCGTCAAGGGGGATAATTAAAAAATCTATTATACCGCGCTTTACCATATCAACTGCTTGCAAGTTTACAGATGAATTAACCTTGCGCCTATTTATATAATCATCCAAAACATCGTCAGGAATTTCTTTTTTTAAGTTTTCAAATTCATTTTTATCCCCATCAGATGCCATGCCTCTATTAATGATATCCCAAAGCCAGGAATATCTGAATATTCTCGCTCCGTAATAAGCATAATAATCCGGTTCTTCTTCACTGCTGTCATATGATGGCACTCTCATTATGAGATTAAATGCCATTATTTTTAACTTTTTATTGCTATCCTTTATTTCTTTTAGCCGCTCAAGTCTCTCAAGACACTCTTTTTCAGTAAAGCTGTGCAATCTGGATGGAACGATTCCCCCATATACGAGCATGTCTATGGAAACTATTAAGTAATCACAATCAGATATATTCTTTATAAGCCACTCCCATAAATCATCAATTTGGGCGGGTTTTTTCTTGTACCCAAGGATCTCTCTAGGTGGTAATAACAAATTAACGTCTGTATCTCTGGCCAGCATTAAAGGATAATTATAATTGCACGGCCTTTCATCTAAAGGAATTAACATTATATTTCTCATAACTACTTCCCTTTCCAACATGTGAATATGCCCATTATATCCATCATTTATTCCAGCGATTTGAGGAGGATGTGTCCTCAAATCGCTGGATGTTTTATTTACTTTTAATTAGGTGCATATGTTCCATCAGAGAATTGCTTGCCCTGACCTACCCACAAATACCAGTGGTCATCGAGAATCTTTACATTTTCTGGATCTGTCTGTAACGGTACGTTTCTATTATACTTTTTCACCAAATCAGGCAGTGGATAGCCTTTAATCCTCTTTATGTTTAGCCAAAAGCCGGATACATTCTGGTAATAAGGTAATCCAAAAGCATTTTCATTGGCAATCCATGCCAAAACACTGCCCACTTTCTTCTGATCTTCATCGCTCATAAACAGCATTTCTTTTAAAGTCTTATCTATATCTACAGGCTGACCATCAGGACCCGGCAATACCATATTCAGTTGCCCGGCTTTTGGACCTGTTTTATAACGCGGGAAATTACCAGCACTGCTGGCAAATCCCCAATAAAACCCTGACAATGCGCCATACGGGCTGTACAATCCCCATGAGTTTTCGATCCAGCTCGACGACATATCATATTTATTGTTGGGATACTGGGCATTAGTATAGAACATAGATGGATCTACAGCCATTAACTTAGTCGGAAAACCAAATTTAGTCAACTGTTCTGCTGCGACCTCAGATGGATTTACAAACTGGAAAGCTGTAGAATCAGTAGCTATAACAAAATTGTATTGTTTACCATTTTTATCTCTCCATATACCATCAGAGCCTTTCGTCCATCCGTCTTGTTTTAACAATTCTTCAGCCTTTGCAGGATCATAAGTAAATTTTGTCATTTTATCCATTATATCCTGTGTCACCCATTCCTTTGAGTAGGAAAAAGGCATACCTATCGTCGAGTATTCTGTCGTGGTACCATAATAGTTACCTACATCCTTTATTTTCTGTTTATCAAAGACATACATCAATGCCCTTCTGAATTTAACATCATTAAATGGTGGTTTTTGAATATTAAATACAAAACCAGCTGAAGCATTGTCCAGTGTCATATAGTGAGCAAGATCTTTATTTGTGTTTAACATGTTTTCCAATATATCCTTATTGGGCGTACCATCAAACCTATCCAATTGACCTGCTTTGAGCATAGCCCATGCGCCTGCCTGGTCCACTTGCTTTAGAATGATCTTATCAAATTTTACATTTTTGGCTCTCCAGTAATATGGATTTTTGACAAGAATCATATCAGAAGCAGTAACACTTTTAACCATAAATGGTCCCGTACCTAGAGGCAATTTAGGGCCTGCTTTTGTAAATTCTTGCCAGTTTTTATTTAATTCATCATTAGTTTTTTGATCGTACTCTTTGCCAAAAGCGCCTTTTTTAGCTGGATCATTGGTGGGCTTTCCATTCTTCAGCAGTTCGGCAGCTCTATCGACGTACTTTTTATAGTATTCGTATTGAACAGTACCTTGCATATCCTGAGCAAGAAGAGCAATTTTCAATCTGTCGTTTGGAGCCGGTTCGGCCCATTTGAACACAATTGTGTTATCATCAGGTGTTTCAATATCTGTCAAAAATTTCATAACCGCAGCGCCATTGTTAATCATATAATACGCCCATACATCCTTACTGGTAAATGGTTTGCCATCATTCCACTTTACATTTGGCTGTAATTTAATTATGGTTTCATTCCCTTTGTTTTCTACACTTTTAGCCAATCTATTGTATATAGTACCTGATACTGCTATATTCTCAAATAATCCCTCAAAACATGTAGAATATGCTTGCCAACCTACGCCACCTGCTGCGAATGGATTACCTTGATAAAGAGGTGGCTTAGGCCATGAACTTATATCCCTAAAACTCCTGTCTTTATTATATTTAGGAGTATCACTGTATTGCGTCGATGCTGTCTTATTGTTTGAAGCAGTATTACTGGCCTTGCTACATCCCGAAAAAATTAGAGAGACAATTATAAGGAACGTGATCAATACCGCTCCGCCCTTTTTAATACTCATTCTTAACCCCTCCATAAATTATAAATTACGCAACCTAAGACCTTAATTTTATTGCCCTTACAAACCTGGCGGTTATATCTTTTGGCCTTGTTATGGCCGTACCCACAACCACAGCGTGTGCGCCCAAGTCTAATGCCTTTACCACCTCCTCAGGCGTCCAGTATCTTCCTTCAGCTATGAGGGGTATCCTGAGGTCTTTCGCCAGTCTTTTAACCAGCTCAAAGTCAGGACCTTCTAATTTAGGACTATAAGGGGTATAACCAGAAAGGGTGGTGGAAACCATATCTGCTCCCGCTTTCTCAGCTTCCATTCCTTCCTCATATGTAGATACATCCGCTAATATCATAATATCAAATGTTTTCTTTATGTCCCTTATAAATTCAGCAGTGGTTTTCCCATCTGGCTTTAACGATTTTGTAGCGTCAATGGCCACAATATCCGCACCGGCTTCTACTACATCTTTTACTTCCCTCATAGTTGGAGTTATATATACAGGACAGCCATCATACTTACGCTTTATAAGACCAATAACAGGAAGATCCACCACCTCCTTAATGGCCTTTATATCCTGCGCATAATTGGCCCTTATACCTGCCGCGCCGCCCAACTTTGCTGCATAAGCCATCTTTGCCATAATTTCTGAACCATACAATGGTTCATCCTCCAGTGCCTGACATGACACTATAAGCCCACCCTTGAGCTGTTTCACAATGTCTGCATCGACCACTTCTATCAACCTTTCTGCTAATACTTCAATACCGCTTTTAAGAAATCTACAGCCTCCCTTATATCCTTTTCTGGGTTCTCGCCAACCTCTCTTTCAATGGTAAGGAAGCCATCGAATCCTATATCCCTTAATGCTTTAATGTAAGCTGGAAAATCTACCTGCCCTTTGCCAAGGGGCACTTCTACAAAATAATCTTCAAGCCTGAAATCCTCAATACCGCCTTCAGCGAAAAAGCCATATACTACCTCGGGGTCTGACTGCTTTTTCATTATGCCATCTTTGGCATGGGTATGCACGATATAATCTTTAAGATTGTATACACCTTTAACCGGATCATCACCACTAACCATCACCAGATTAGCAGGATCATAATTGACCTTTACACCCCTGCTATGCAAACTATCTAAAAATCTTTTCAATGTCTCGGTCTTTTCTGGTCCTGTCTCTATAGCGAAATATGCACCTACTTTATCGCCATATTCTCCTAACTGCTCGCATGCCTCCTGAAGAACTTTAAACCTATCGTGATTAGGATCCGACGGTATAACGCCAATATGAGTGGTAACCACCGAGGTTTCCAAGTCTTTAGCTAGATCCATTATGCGCTTGGAACGCTCTATTCTCGCCGGATTATCCTCTTTTATAGCAAATCCATGGCCTCCCAGGTCTCCACACAACGCTGAAACTACAAGGCCATTATCTTTAATATAATTTAAAAGCTCTTTTCTCTTGGACGAAGACATGTTTTCAGGAGCCATTTCGCCCGATACCGCATAAATCTGTATACCTTCTGCTCCTAATTCTTTTGCTTTTTTGATACCCTCCTTTAATGGCAATCTAAAAGAATCTACCATTACGCCAATTTTCATAAGACTCACCCTCCTAATAGTTTTTTAACAAAATTTATACTCTCCACAGTACCTTGAATCTGAGGATCTGCACCCTCAAATTCTATTGCAAGGTAGCTGTTATAACCTGCTGACTGAATGATATCAACAATCCTCTTCATCTCCACATCTCCCTGGCCTAGAACACATCCAACGTAATAGACATCTCCAAGGCCTTTATACCCTTTTCCTGGCTCAGATCTCTTAAAGTCTTTAAAGTGGACGTGGACTATGTATTCCTTGATATTATCTACTGCTTCATCAGGTTTTTCTCCAACCAAAAAGAAATTACCTGTATCAGCTGTAGATCTAAGGTATTTAGATCCTACTACCTCTATTATCTCCTTTACCTGCTGACTCTTACCAGCAAAGAGACCATGATTTTCAAGGGCAAGAACCACGCCTTTTTTTTCTGCATACTTTACGCATTCCTTAAAGCACTCTATTATCCATCGTTTGCCATCTTCATACGATACACCCTCTTTTGGACTACCACTAAATACCCTAAGTTTATATGAACCAACTCTGACGGCATCGTCAATCCCCTGTTTTACGTATTGTATTTGCTTCTCTCTTGCTTCTTCATCTGGCAATACAAAATCATTTCCTATAGAATAACACGCAATTTCCATATTATAATTTTTTAATTTCTGTACTGCCATCGGAAGCTCTTTTTCTTTATCTTTCCAGAAAAAATCCAACAATTCTACCCCATCGACACCCTGTTCATGCATCAAGTCAATGAACTTTGCTACATCCATATTACCTTTTTGAAACTCATTGACTACACTCCACATACTCACCCCTAATTTCATAATTCTCACCCCACCATAACTTCATGGCCGGTCTCTGCTGATTTATATATCGCGTCCAATATCTTCATCAATTCCACACCATCTTCTCCTGGACTTATACAGGGAGTACCATTTAGTATACAATCGACAAAGTGAGCAATTTCTTTATCAAAATTATGCTGAAAATCCACAAATGCTGGTTCTAATACGGGTTTTTCGTCGGTTAAAAAGTCATTTTTTTCAGAAAATATCTCTAACTCCGGCTCCATAGTTGCACCTGCTTTGCTCCCATATATTTCTAAATACAAATAATCTTTCTTTATGTGTTGAGTCCAGCTGTTTTCCACAACCAACGTCGCTCCGTTATCGAATTTGACAAAGCCCACAGCAAAATCCTCTACATCGTTATAATCGCTGTAATCAGCAGACTTATATTGATATATACCTTTTATATTGGACCTGGGACCTACAAGGCTATAAGTCGAACCCATAACTGACACAGCTTTAGGCTTACCCATCAAATACCTGACAAGGTCGATCATATGAACGCCTAAATCAATTAATGGACCTCCGCCAGATCTTTTTTTATCGGAAAACCATCCGCCAGGGTTACCCACTCGCCTGATACAACCTGTTTTTGCATAGTATATTTGTCCCAGTTCACCCTGCTCTATTCTGTCCTTTAATACCTTTGTATTCATTCCAAATCTACGCACAAACCCTACCATCAATAATTTTTTGTTTTTTTTCGCTGTATCCACCATCTCCTGAGCCTGCTCTGCATTCATAGCTAAAGGCTTTTCACACAACACATTGACACCTGCATTAAGGGCCGCAATAGATGCCGGTGCATGAACATTATTCCATGTACATACACTAACACCGTCCAGTTCTTCCCTCTTTAACATTTCGTTATAATCTGTATAGGTATGAGGTATACCATATCGTTCCGCGTATTCTTTTGCCCTTTTCTCGTTTATATCACAATTTGCTACTATTTCTACATTCTCTAATTTTTTATACGCTGCCATGTGAACATGGCTGATACTTCCATTTCCAATTATTGCAATTTTCGCTTTTTTCATAAAAAATTCCTCCTTCCATCAATGTCTTGATATTAATAAGTATTCGACACATAAACAAAAATTCCTCCTGTTTTTTAAACTATTTTTGAATATTTTTTTCAACGAGTTTGGTTATTGCTTTAGTCTGTAAACGCATGGTATAATATACACAAATATAGATAATTGTAGAAAATATCAGAAAAAGAGGGAGAAGTGAGGAAAAAGGCGCTTTTGTTTGTTGCCATTGAAGCAGCATGTTTGATAGAGCGTCTTTTGTAATAAAATGAAGATATTTTACTTATTGATGTTTTTTATTTTTGTACACATCTTCATAACAGGTTTTCACGACGAGGGAAACCTTATTGCCACTATAATATCATCTAGATCTATAAAAGCCGCTACAGCTTTTGGGTTGGCCGCTATCTCCCAATTCCTGGGCGTGGTCTTTATAGGTACATCGGTGGCTTCCACTATCGGAAAATCTATTATTAAATACGACTACATCATAAAAAGCCATGATCATTTATACCTTATGCTCCTAACAGGTATATTGGGTGCTATTGTGTGGAATATAATAACATGGTATATAGAAATTCCCACAAGTGCATCCCACGCGTTAATTGGTGGATTATTAGGGCCTTTTTTTGTAGAATATGGCTACAAATCAATAAATATATACGGAACATTTATTAAAGTCATTGCTCCTTTATTTATATCGCCTATGATTGGCTTTATAATAGGCTATATAATTATGGGTATAAGCACGATTTTGTTGTATAGATTCGACCCTGGCGTAAATAAAACCTTAAAAAGGTTACAATACATAACTATTTTTATACTTAACAGCAGTCAAGGAGCCAACGATGCCCAAAAAGGAATGGGTATCATCGCTATTGCTATGTTACAAGCAGGCATGACAAAGAGCTTTACAGTGCCACTATGGGTCAAATTTATCTCCGGCTTAATGATTTCAACAGGACTGATATTAGGCGGCTTAAAAATGATTAAAAGCGTTGGAGCAAGAATTTACAAGGTCAGGCCTTTGCATTCTTTTAATGCACAGTTAGCCTCTATTATTGTAATAATTACTTCCAATTTAACAGGAGCCCCTATAAGCGGAACCCAGATCATAAACGCATCAGTAATGGGTGTAGGTGCAAAAGAACGGCCAAATGGTGTAAGATGGCAATTTGTAAAGAACATGATGATTGCCTGGTTAATAACCATTCCGGCTTCTTTTATGATCTCGATTATATTATATTCAATCGCGCACAATCTATAATGGAGGAATGAATATGCATTTTTTAAAAAAGCTTTTCTCAGAGAAAACCGATTTTTACAAGCTGTTACAGGAACAATGTCAGTTAACATTAGATGGCGTTATATCATTGC
Source organism: Caldanaerobius fijiensis DSM 17918 (assembly GCF_900129075.1). Lineage (NCBI taxonomy): Bacteria > Bacillati > Bacillota > Clostridia > Thermoanaerobacterales > Thermoanaerobacteraceae > Caldanaerobius > Caldanaerobius fijiensis. The sequence goes on along the minus strand of NZ_FQVH01000002.1, from coordinate 1,659 downwards.
AGAAATATCTTGAAACCGCATCCCGTGAATACGGCGATAAGGTCACGAAATTAGAAAAGACGGCAGATAGAAAGCGACAAGAGTTAATAGATGCATTGGATGAAACCTTTATTACACCTTTTGAAAGAGAAGATATTTTTGCGTTATCAGGAGCTATAGACGATATACTGGACTACTGCGATACCACTGTTAAAGAAATGGATGTATATGAGATCAAACCTACTGATAAATTAAAAACAATGGTCGAAACCATAAGAAAGGGAACAGAGTTAGTTAACTTGTCACTCTGTAACATGAACAAAAACAAAAAAGAGGCCATGAGGTTTGCCGTAGGTGCGAAAAAATATGAAAATGAGATTGAGAGCCTCTACAGAAAATACGTGGCAGAACTGCTCAAAGAAGATGACATAAAGTACATCTTAAAAATGAGGGAAATATACAGGCATTTGAGCAACTGCGCCGACAAAATAAGCCTTGCAGGTGATATTCTTGGCCATATATTGATCAAGATGATATAAATCACGATGGCAATAGAAGATTCACCACGCAAGGCACCAGATTCTCTTCAGTTACAACACTCTCATCTGTTTACTGCCGAAAAATTTACCAGCTGTATATTATTTCTTAATATCGCCTCGTAGACAGCAGGATGTGTCAGCACCTCCAATTCTCTTTGCCTTAAATGCCAGAAACCGTCCACATATTGATGCTCTATAGATACAAAGCCCGGATGGCACATAATCTCGGTGATACCATCAGGAAGGCTGTCGAGGAACTTCACCATATTATCAACTGTCATCTCATTCTCTCCAAAATAATAAGAGGTTTGATCGGGAACCTTTATTTTATACTTTTCAATCAATTCCTCCGCATGATATTCCTGAGGTGGTCTCCTCGTGGGCAAATTTTCTTCAGTTATTATCTTTAATATAACTTCCAGAATATCTCTACGCCTTGTGCCCATGTGCAAATCTATATGGGTTGGATTAATGCCCAATCTTTTTGCCTCGGCGACCTGCGCCCTCAGTTCTTTCTCCACATCGACTATATCATACCTATCGTGCTTTGACGTATCATAAATGAACCAGCCGTTTGCGTCAACTAAACTTGGTACCTCAGTCGGAGGCAATAAAGGCTTATAACAAGTTAGATTTAAATGAACACCAATGCCAAGAGATGGATTTTGTTGGGCCAATTTTGCCGCTAAAAACCGGGAAGGCATATTTGCCATCAAAACCGTGCTGGTCAATATCCCTTTTTGATAACAGTGTATTATACCTTCAGTAACACCAACGGTCATCCCGAAATCGTCGGCATTGACAATCAACCTTTTCATGACAATCCCCCTCGTATAATATGATTTGTAATCAACCAAAAAGGTCGACCTTTAACAAGATTAATAAAGATCTTTGATATTTAAATATTGTTTCTTTAAATTTCACCATGATTAAATCTATCAAGTGCCACTTGATACTTATGCATACATCGCATAGCTACTACCCATGGTTGGGAAGATGGGTTGTCAAGCCCGAACGCAGTGAGTTCATTTTAGGCTTGACTACTCATCGACCAAACATATAATCCTCTCTGCGATGTATGCTCGATTGCTGCATTTTGTATTGTAGTACACGTATTCCCTCTTTCTTCTTCAGGTTGTCT